>CAZPZP010000046.1:0-12958 GCA_964591025.1 uncultured Chthonomonadaceae bacterium | reverse complement strand
ACCCACGACTTCCAGGGCCACAACCTGGCACTCTAACCACTGAGCTACAGTCGCCACGATACGCGCACATACAAAGAGAGGGTCGCACCGCCTCATTACCGCCAGTATACCACAGTTTTTCCGGCTTTTCAATACGATTTTTGGGACTTGCGACAACCTTCAAAACTGTAATAAGGGTGGAAGTCAAATACATCACCCTCGAACGCGAGGCTTATATTTCCACTCCAGTCACAAAATCGCCCGCATTTTTTACTGCCGCCCGCAATCAACCATTTCCGTCAAAAAATAGACAAAAAGAGAGCACACGTCCACAAAACGTGTGCTCTCTTTTTCATGGGGACTCAATCCTCATGGCTGCCAGTTTTAAATTATATCACAGGTCGGCGCGAAATGGCTGAACTGGGGCATCTGGTGCATTGCTGCCAGCCGCTCCTGCCGCAAAATCCAATACGGCTTATAGCCATCATCCGGCTCATACCGCCCGGAATCTTTGATGTTTTGCGTCCCAGACCAGCCCATGACGCGCCAATGCCTACCCCGTGCCCGATACCCATGCTCGTTTTTTGAAATCGGGTACTTTTTTGATACTTGCTCAAAAATCATGACAATTGCCCTCCTTACATCCATTATCATATGCGAAGAGGGCAATTGTGTTATCTTATTCCAGCGGGTTCAGCAAATAGGCTTTGCAATACTCCCCCGCGAAGTTGATTGCCTCCCGGATTTTTCGATTTCCCATAAGCACGGGTGGGTCGGATGCCACCAAAACAAAATCTGTCACCTCAGAATCGGAAGGCTTGCCGATTTTTATCAATTCCATGATGTATTCCGCGATGTTGTGTTCCGTCACAACCAAGGGGCGCAAAGCTTGGCGCAGAAAAAAACTCACACGTGGGTGGGAGATAATTTCCTTTGGATTCTCGATGAACCCTTTCAGCGCAATTTGAAGATTTTGCTCCATTATGGCTCCTGCCTCATCTCCGTCCTCAACCGCCATGCGCTCATCCTCACGTGCCGCTTCGATGAGGTGTTCTGCAAACTTTATGATGTCCATGATGAGGCAGGCGCGTGGAATACTGATTCTCACCTCATCGCCTTCTCCCAAAATCAAAACGCCAAATACTGTGTCGTCCAACATAGTTTTCTCCTCTGTTTCGCGGTAATTTTTACTCGCGTGCTACTGGTAGAGAAGAAAGTGCTTCAATGAGTGGAAAGTATGCCGAGGGAGAAAACGCTTCTATTAGTGCCGCTAATGCGGCATCATTTAGAAACTGGGGCAAGGTGATGGGGCGAAATGTATCCAAACAATAGACCGACTGCTCTCTCGAAGGCAGTTCTGTAATAACTACAACCTGCCGTGATTCCTGTCCGTGCTTCGTCAAAATTGCACGCCTAAAATGTCGAAGGGACTGCGCCCTTGACCGACCAAACTGCCGCGCTGCCCGTCCAGAAAAATCTGGAGAGCAGGGCGGCAAAGTCCAGTATCCGCCCCACTCTCCGTCAACCTGCGCCTGAAGCATGTCTGCTGTCAGACCATTGCGGTATGCTGTTAAAATTGTGTCGATGTTCCTATTCACTGGCTTTTCCCTCTTTGACTGAGCATCTCGCTCTTTGATTCTGGGATTGGTATCTTTAGTATCTATGGAACGTTTCGTGCTGAAGTGTTAAGCTGGCACTACTCTTCATCGCCGATGTCGAACTGAGCAATTTCTGGTGTCCGCCCTGGTGTATAGCCTGGAGCGACTTCGTAAGGGTCGTAAGGATATTTCTTGCCGTCGAACCCTCGTTTCAACCCTTCCAGAAAAGTGTTAGGGTCGGGAAAATCTGCCATCGTACCAACCATTTCATCTGGCAGCGCAGAACGTAAAACGAGTTGGCGGTGGTCTGTATTGCCCAGAAACTGGCGGTCTACCTTGGCGGTGTGGTACGTTCCAAACGCACTCAAGAATACCACCGTCCCGGCATCCTTGGGAGGTTTAGTTTTAGTTTTACTGCCACCGAGAGGCTCCCTCGAAGCCGTACTTGGCAGTACTGCCACCCATCGGAGGATGCCGCGCAGAATATCCCGACGAGCTGCAGGCGGAAGGTTGACCAAATCCGCCAGACTTGCTTCCATTCCTTGCAAAGTCGTTAAGCTCTGTTCTATTTCGCGTAACTCTGTCGTGAGGAGAGAAGTGCTCTGAAGGTGTTCTCGCTCGAAGACGGCGATTGTTCTGGCAGTTGTGCCCTCCCTGCGTAACTCACACACTTCCTCCTCGAAGTGTTTCTCCATTTCGCCTAATTGTCGCTGGAGAGTGGCACGCCGTGTCTGAAGTACCGCACTGTTTGTACCAGCAGTGCGTTCCCGCATATCGGCAAGTATGAGAGGGGCAAACACCTTGTTTACGTAATCGTCGAGCAACTCTTCGCGGAGGTGAGGCAGTTTATGTGTACACCAGCACCACCCCTCAGTGCGGGTGTTCTTCCAGTACGGAATGCTTTCAACTCTCCCATCTCCGTAGCGCACAATCGCGGGACAGACGCCAAGCCCTTGACCACACAGTCCACAGCGCACGAGACTCGTCAATGCGCGAGAACCAACCCCGGCATTGGCAACTCGACTTTGCATGGCGATTTTGGCTTGAACGCGCTCGAAGAGAGCAATGTCGACGACGGGCATTCCATCTACAAGATACGCCGTGCAAGACCACTCTTCGCCAGCATGTGGTTGACGCCCTTGGTAACGGCAGTCGCTCAATACCTGCTTTATCTGCCAGGGATAAATGATGTCTCTGGTATGCTCATTGCGTTGCTTGCCGCGTTTTTTGTGGAGGTCGGTCGCCCATTGGTATCCTTCGTCCATGAGCTTACGGGCAATTCCTCGGTAGCCCAGTGGCCTTTGTCCGTCCTCACCTACATCAAACGTGCGGAAGATACGCCGTACCATCTCTTGCTCTTCGGGCAGATGAATCACCGTTCGCGAATAACGCCCTCCAGTGCGGAATCCCAGAACGTCACTCCCCGTAACCAGCTTCCCCTGCTCGCGGTTTTTGGTTGTACCACGCCGCGAATCTTCCGCACTTCTTTCCCTATAATTTGCCGACGAGACAGCATTGCTCCGTACCATTTGCCGCCCCTGTGGGGTCGCAATGTCTACAGGGCCATAACGGTCGTAGAGAGTAACTCCGTACTTATTTAACAAGTCAATCACCGCATCGCAAATACCGACATCGCGCCACAAGCGGTCTTGGTCATAAATGATTATGCCCTTTTTCTTCCCCACGATGCAGAGGTTCATCAGCTCTGTGAGTTTTGGGCGGGTTCGCTCCGGTGTATCCGTGTCGTTGGTGAGACCGGATTTACCCCCTCCCACCCACCACTCGTCACCACCGTGTCCGATTTCCTCGATAAAGAGGTCTTCTTTCGATAGCGGCAATTTGTACCGTTCAGCGATTTCGAAGATGACCGAAACTTGGTCATCAATCGATTTGCCTGCATTTTCGGTAGCTGTTGACTTGCGGGGGTAACCTGCCAACTCACCCGCACTAAAGTTCAGAGGCAACGTCCCATTAGGGTTATAGCCATACATAATCTTCGCTCCTTGTACTCGCCCGTCAAGTATACCACATCATTTGTAGGTTGACAAATGCACCTAATGGGGCATTATCCAACCTACAAATGGTGTTGACGAGCTCTTTGGTTGGGGCGGCAATGAGTTTTTCCGCCCTCCATTTGCGTTCTTCGCGGAATTTGGAGGGTACACCTGGTGCAGAGGAGCTTCTGCTCAAAATCAAGCACTTCTGCGGGGAGCGATGGAAACGACGCCAATCCAACTGGCATGAAAAGGAACCAGTTCTCGAATTTGCGAAAACCTTCTATATCAGCGCAAAAGTTATTTGTGCTGTAATGGAGGCGTTCTTTGCAAGAATTATTTGACACATTTTATGAGGCGACTGGCGGGCATAACGAAGTTCAGGATTCTTGGATTCCTGTGACAGCAGTTCGCGCTTTACTGCTCGAAGACCCAGTTCTTATTTGGCTTGAACACCATGGCAAACAGTGGGGCTTAGAGAAGGATTCTAAGGAGTACAGTTTCCTTGAGCACATCGCTCAAAAGGGGCATGAGTTTGAGGCAAAGTGGATTCGGGAAGTCTTGCCCGACGCTGTTCAACTCATGAACAAGGACTGGCACGTTCGGCGGGTTGAGACTTTTTTGCGGACAATGGAAGAGCTACACAGGGGAACGCCCGCGATTGTCAAGGCGGCGTTGTGGTACAAGCCGCAGCAGCTCTACGGCTCCACAGATATTCTGCTGAAATCTGAGAAACTTTACGAATTGTTTCCCCACTTGAAACCGGAAAAGGACGAACCCAACCATTACATTATTATGGATTGCAAGTTCTCCACGGGATTGCACCTGCCCAAGAAGAGAAAGGACTATTTGCTCGCTGCCACGCAAGTTCGGACATATTCTTACATCTTAGGGCATCTGCAGGGTTTCATGCCTATACGCGCTTTTCTCGTCACCCGTGACAGACCCCATTCACTGATAGCAGTTGAAGTCGATATGGTGCTCGACGACCCCATCGACCCGGAAATTGCCAGACTGCGCGATTGGTATTTGCAAATTAAGCATAAAGGGCAACGCATGCTCCCGTGGGAATGTTCCGAGACCAGACCTAATTTCTCTAATGAGAAGGATGAGCCATGGCACGATGCGAAGAGGAAAATTCGCGAAGAGTTTATGGAGGAACAGCCACTCGAACTGCTGCCCTTCGTGGGCAACAAACAGGCGGAGGGCTTGCGTGCCTTGGGCTTTCAAACGCTCGACAATCTCCTGAAATCCTGCCCGGACACCGTACCCTTCGAGACCGTAAACGGGTTAGCTGAAAAATCTGCACGGCGGATTCGTACTGTTCTCCACTCTCATCGCTCAGGAAAAGCCCCTCATGTTCCAACATCGGCATTACCGCCCAGACGCACACGGGAGTTCTTTATTGATTACGAGTTTTTGAATAATATGAATGTCGACATCCAGCGCGAGTGGCACGGGCTTGAAGGCACGCCGATGGTTTTTATGGTTGGCGTCGGTTGGGAACAGGAAGGAGAGTGGCAGTTCCGCTCGTTTGTGGCAGAGGCGGAGACGCACGCGGCGGAACGCAAGATGCTTCAGCGGTTTATGGCGTTTTTGGAGCAACATGGGGCTCTGTCCGGCAATGCGGCATTGTATCACTGGTCGCACGCCGAACCCGTACAGACTATGCAGGCGGTGAAGCGTAGCGGACTGACGGAGTTGGAAAACCTGCCCTGGTGCGACCTGAAAACGGTATTTGAAGAAGCCAACATCGCCTTACCCGGCGCATGGGGATTGGGCATCAAAGAGGTGGCAAAGGCGCTCGGAGAGCTTTCTCCCACCCATTCCGTCGAGTGGCCGTCTGAACTCGGAGACGGGTTGCGGGCGATGGTGATGGCGTGGGATGCCTATAAGCACTCTGACCCCATCAATACCGAGGAGATGCGATGCATTACGGCATATTTGGAGGTGGACTGCAAGGCACTCTCGCGGATTCTGGCGTGGCTCCGCGATACCGTTGGCAGTGGAGAGGGGGTGCGCTCCATCACCTCTTCATTTCAGGGGTGGTTTCGCATGGCGCGTGCGCGTTCCGCTCTCTCCTGTAAATCACAATAGTAATGATGTTAGCCTAACTATCCATCGTCATGGGAGAACCACGCCCAAAAACATACAATCGAGGCCGCTTGGCTACCGGAGAGTATCTTCAAAATTACCCCCAGTGTCCCTCTTAAATCGAAGGGACTGGGAGATTCCTCGTCTTTTTGACGTTTACCTATCTCATAAGGCATTCTTCGACGGTTAAAATGTGCGCCTGCCCGGTATCAATCAGTTCCACAAATTCTTCCGCGTGAGCATCAAATTCTTCAACGCTTCCCAAGATATTCAAATGCCCTGTGGCATCCGGCTCTTCCAAATTGTTCAATCCCATTGCTCTCAGGGCTGCAATGGGCATTTGAACGATGCGGTATTGGCTTTGCATGACCAGGCTGCTCACATCAGGATTGTTCGTCAGGAACTTTCGTGCCTTCTGCTGCTTGGCTTCATCTTCTGATTGGAGAAGTACTCTGGCCTCATCCAGACGAGCTTCTAACACCGCATAGGGCGACGCAATGTCCGCCCGGTAAACTGATAACCCCTTCATCCAAGACTGAATCCGAAAGGCGTCCGCATCAACCCAGTTCTTTTTGACCTTGAATTGTGGAGGTGCAACGCGCCGATATACGTAATCTTTAGACTCTTCGGACGGCTGAGACAACAGGTATACCTTACCCTCACTTATATGGCTTCACGCATTGCCTCTATCGCGACTGCTCCTGCTTCGTCCTCTGCTGCCTCGTGATGCGTCGTTGCTGCTCCGAGCGGCTTTTCCATCACATCAATGCTGTCGTGGTCAGGGTGAAACGTGAGAGAGACCTGACGCCCGCGTGCCTTCCAGTAGAGCCTGACGCCGCCGTCAATAGTGGGAAAGACCGCTGGCGCACAGTCACCGTTGAGGTGCTGCTGTGCTGCGATGCAAGCGAGCCATTGTACGAATTTCTTGACACGAAGGATAACGGCACGGTTAATGGCGGGTGCGCTTTCATCGTTCCAGTCGGCTTCCAACGCAGTCAGTTGCCCGATTTCTTCCAGAGTCTCTTGCAAACAGGGATTTGCCGCTGTGGTAACATGGCTGGCTTCTTCGTTGATAACAACGCCTCCATGTTGGGAAACCCAAGCCGTTATTTCCTGCCAGCGTTCCAACGGCGTCGGTGTTTGCTGTGCCTCTTCGGCTCCGCTTAAAAGTGGATTTCCCCAGAAATTTGATAGAATAGCGGCTTCGTCCCGCATATCCTTCAATGCGGTGTTTGTCGCTTGTGAACTCATTCAATTAGCCCTTTCGCTTTGTCTGTAAGACTGGCGTTAAAAATCTGATTTTTGCCCTCGCGGAGTAGACCAAATGCCTGCCAGATGCCTTTCTCTTCTTGAGGCACGTCTTGGTCGCGGAACAGGTCGATGTCCAGCATAATTGAGGTGGTATCCTGTATAGGTGGCGGCACAAGTGCTTGGTTAATGACGGCAGTGGCGTGCATCGCCTCCATGGGCAGCACAAGCTGCATGAAATATCCTTGCAACACTTGGGGTATTCCCGCCGCGATTTCAGGAACGGTAGCCAGGTATTCTTTGAGTTCAATGGCAGGCGATGGCACATCCAGCCGATTGATATAGCGTACTCCCAAGCGGGTCACGGACAGTGGCAGTACATGGTCGCGAAATTGACTCCATAGCCTTTGTGCTTCTGCGGAGAATGTTTCCCAATATTCATAGGGAGCCAAGAGAGTAAAAGAAAAGCCGTCAATTCGCGCTTGGATGACCCGACGCTTATCGGCATGGATGAACCGATACCCGATTTGCTGAGTGCGGTGTGCGGTGGTGTGCGCTTCGGGTTGTATCAGGAACTCATTGAAGTGGAGATTTTGCTTTTCCACATAGCCCTCACCAAGCACCGACTGGAATGCTTCCAGGCGTGAAAGCGCAAAGTCCTCCGGCAATGTAACCCGAAGGTCAATAGTCGCTTCAGTTATAGGTGCTTTCGAGTAGAGCATGGCGACAGGCGAATTTCCTTACGGCGACCAATAGCAGCACAAGACACTCTTAATTATCGGTAGTCACAGTCCTACCTTCAGGGATACCCAGATTCCTTTACGGAAAGGGACAGAGCGATGACTCCGAAAGGTGCATCAAATTTGCATTCGGGGAAATCCACTCTTATAGTGGCATATAACAGGCAGGCAGACGCAAGCGCATAGGTGTCTACTATGCCCAGAAGGGTATGTTCCAACGCCTTCGCAGTTTCTGCCGTTTCTACCTTTGACGCATAAATTATTTGCAACTGTTGCAAGAAAATCGCGAAACAGAAGGAAAATGTCCCTCTCATGTCTAATCTGGGGCTACTTGCCGTTCGCCGAAGCCGCGCTTGTTTTCCTGCTTGGTTTTCCGCTTATCGACGCAACGAAAGAGTGATGTACTGGAACGTGTGTTCGCCTTGGGCAAATACTCCTGTGTTTCCTGCTTCCATAGGTTCATTTTATGCAAATTTTTGTGCCGGAGACGGCTCTTGCGTTTGGGTTCAATAATCGTTCCACCGGGGCGCATATCAGTAAGACGATGATGTTGCGTGAGGCAAAAATGCTTTTTGCCGCAGCAACCCCACAGACTTCCTATGAAGAGATGCGCGGCTTAGTTGTTGAGGATAACATCACTCTCAAGAAAACCCTCTCCACACGTAAGGAGACGTTTCAGCGATTGACACAACTGTATGGGCTACGAAACGAGATTCTGCTGTATCGCGCTCTGCGGGATGTCTGGGATGCGGAGGAAGCGGAACAGCCCTTGCTGGCACTGCTCTGCACGATGGCACGCGACCCCCTCCTGCGAAATACGGCTTCCCTGGTGCTGGAAAAGACCGAAGGAGAGTCTGTTACACGCCAGGAGATGGTGGACGTGACCAAGGCTGCCTATCCCGGTGTCTATGCGGCAACTTCCTGTGAATCCGTCGGAAAGCACACCATTTCTTCCTGGCGGCAGTCGGGACATCTGCAAGGACGGCGATATAAACTCCGGTCGCGGGCAGTGAGTGGGGCGGCAAGTGCTGCCTATGCCCTGTTGCTTGGTTACCTTTGCGACCAGCGCGGCGCGTTCCTGTTTGAAACGTTGTGGGCAAAGACATTGGACACTTCGGCAGGGAACATTGATGCCTTGGCGTTCGCGGCGTCACAGCGCGGCTGGCTGGAGTATCGCCGTTTGGGTGCGGTGTGTGAACTCCGGTTTTCGCACCTCATGCGGTCGTGAAAGGAGAGTATTATGGCAGGAATTGAAGGGCTGCTCCGCAGTTACGAAAAATACGTCTCCATCCCCTGGGAATCCCAATTGGCGGGAGCGCAGAAGGTCTGGTTTGCCGTTTACAATCCGATGGACGAGCGGCGGCTCCGAACGCGCCTCGGCGAATTTGAACAGGCGACGCGGCAGGCACAGCACCACTGGCGGCATTGTGACCTGACGCCGCTTTTTGCCCAATGGATGGCGTCCCACCGCTATCGAGACAGCTACTTTGCCAAACCGGAGAGCCTCACCATGGCACTTACCAAATTTGAAACGTATGTCGCTGAAACCTTGCGAGCGGTGCTGGCGGAAGAGGATGTAGACGAACACACCCTTGTCGCCGTCAGTGGCGTCGCTTCACTCTTTGGCTTGACGCGGGTTTCGAGTGTCATTGACGCCGTGAATGAGACCATTCGAGGCCGACTGCTGGTATTTTTCCCCGGTGAGCGCGATGGAACGAACTATCGTCTGCTGGATGCGCCGGGAAGTTGGAACTATCTTGCCATCCCTATTACTGCTCAGGAGAGTTGATATATGCTGACAAACCGTGAGGTTTTCTCCAAAGACCCGACGCACGCTTCCCTACCCAATGATGGCGTCTCGGAAGTGACTGAACCCCAATCGGACAAACAGTGGAAAGTCCTGGCTTATGAACTGGAAACGTTTGTATGCGATGGAGCCTACCAAGCGGGACTGGAGCGTATTCTGTCCACGTTTTTGCGGAACATGGGCGAATCGAAGCAACCGGCTGCGTGGGTTTCCGGCTTTTACGGCAGCGGAAAATCGCATTTAGTGCGTGTGCTGGAATTTCTGTGGCGCGACACCAAACTGCCCAACGGCGCAACCGCACGCAGCCAGACTACCCTCCCTCCCGACATTACCGACCTACTCAAAGAACTTTCGGCGCGGGGGAGACAAGAGGGCGGTCTCTGGTCGGCAGCGGGGCGGCTTGGCTCCGACGCACCCGATTCGGTACGTCTTGCCTTGCTCCGCATCCTGTTCCGCAGTGCCGGACTGCCCGTTCAGTATCCTGCGGCACGGTTTGTCCTTTGGCTGGAAAAGCAAAAATTGTATGCTTCCGTAAAATCGGGCGTGGAAGCAGCAGGCGGCACTCTGGAAGACGAACTCTCAGAGATGTATGTCTCGCCGCTCTTAGCACAAAGTCTGCTTGCGGCGTATCCGGGGTTTGCAGAAAGCGAAGCGCAGGTACACACCTTATTGGAGTCAACTTTCCCTAATGTGAGTGACATTACGGAAGACCAGATGGTGACCACCATGAATGAGGTCTTCCTGCGCCAATCCACGACGCCGGGAAAGATGCCGCTGGTACTGATAGTGCTGGACGAATTGCAGCAATATCTGGGGGACAACAACGAAAAGATTCAGGCGGTTGGATTGGTCACGGAAGTCTGCTCCTCCCGTTTTGGAAGCCGTATTCTCTTTGTCGCGACAGGGCAATCGGCTCTGCTGGCTTTGCCGCAGATTTCCCGACTGAAAGACCGCTTTACGGTTCCGATTGAACTGTCCGATACCGATGTGGAAAATGTCATTCGCAAGGTGGTGCTGCACAAATCCCCCGCCATGACTCCTGAAGTCGAGGCAACGCTTGTTGCGACCAGCGGAGAGATTGACCGCCAACTCGCCGGAACGAAAATCGGGACGATTGCAGAAGACAAATCGGTGTGGGTCGCAGATTATCCGCTGCTGCCCGTTCGCCGCCGCTTCTGGGAGAAGGTGTTGCGGGCGATTGACCGCGCTGGCGCACAGGGACAGCTTCGTACCCAACTCAAAGTCGTGCATGAGGCGGTGCGCGAAGTGGCGGACAAACCGCTCGGCACGGTGGTTCCCGCAGACCGCATTTATCAGCAGCAGGTTTCCAATATGCTGACAACGGGGGTGTTGCTTCGCGAGAATCATGAGGCAATTGCGAAACTTAACGACGGTACGCCGGACGGTGTGCTTTGCTCCCGCCTGATGGCAACAATTTTTCTTGTCAATCAGGTGACGGGAGCCGACCCGAACTTGGGCATCAAAGCCAATGCGGAGATGCTGGCGGATTTGCTGGTGGAGGACATCAAGACGGGCGGCACTGCCCTGCGGCAGCGTATCCCTGCGCTGCTGGAGGAGATGGCATCCAACGCGCTCCTGATGAAAGTCGGCAATGAGTATCATCTGCAAACCAAAGAGAGTGCGGAATGGGGACAGGACTACAAGGGTCACTATCAAAAAATTCTCAACGATGGCGCACGCATTGCCGGGGACAGAGCTACCGAATTGCGGAACGCCTGCAAAAAGGCACTGCCTGACCTGAAATTTCCGCAGGGCGCGAGCAAGACGCCGCGTACAGCAGAACTGCACTTCATCAGTGAGGAGCCGAGGACAGATATTGGAGCGATTCCCGTCTGGATTCGGGACGAATTTGATGGCACATCCCAGACGCAGGTGCTTCAGGATGCCCAAGCAGGAGGGACAGACAGCCCTATTATCTATGTGTTCCTGCCGCGCCGGGGTGCGGATGATTTGAGGGCTGCGCTGGCGGGCTATGCGGCGGCTGTTGCCACACTGTCACGTCCCAATCCGACGACACCGGGAGGGATTGAAGCGAAACGGAGTATGGAGACGCAGCGCGATACCCTGCGCGGAGCAGTGGAAAGCCTCATCGCCACAGTGCTGAAGGACGCACGGGTCTTTCAGGGCGGCGGCAACGAACTGGGAGGAACCGACCTGAACGCTTCCGTCAAGGAGGCGGCGCAGGCGTCACTGGTGCGGCTGTATCCTCAGTTTAACGATGGGGATGACGCGAAATGGGGATTGGTGATACAGCGTGTGAAGCAGAACAATGGCGACCCGCTTTCCGCGCTCGGCTATTCCGGCAATGCGAGTGACCATCCGACCTGTCAGCGTGTCCTGAACGAAATCGGGACGGCAGGCAAAAAGGGCGGAGATGTTCGCAAGAAGTTCGCCGCGCCGCCTTATGGCTGGTCTCAGGATGCCATTGATGGGGCGATACTGTCTCTGCTCGCAGCCGGAAACATCAAAGCCCTGCAAAACGGCGTGCAGGTTTCTGCGGCACAGGTTGACCAGAGCAAAATCGGCACAACCGAGTTTCGCAGCGAAGTGGCTGTCGTCACGATGGCACAACGCATCGCCGTGCGCGGTCTGCTTCAGAGTGTTCCGATTGGCTTCACTCAGGGCAGTGAGGCTCTGGCACTCCCGACGCTTCTCAGTCATATAAAAACGCTGGCAAAAGAGGCGGGTGGTGACGCACCGCTGCCCCCGGTTTCCAATACCAGCCATCTCGATGACCTGCTGACCAAAACAGGAAATGAACTGCTGCTTGCGGTCTATAATGACAAAGACCGCCTGAGTAAAGAAATCAAGGAGTGGAAAGACGCAAAATCGCACGCAGACGCACGCCTCAAGCACTGGCAGACCCTGCAAACTCTGTTGAAGCACGCCGCCACGCTGGATATTCATGCCAAATGCAAGAGCGACACGGAGGGCATCAAAAGCAACCGTTCGCTGCTGTCGAATCCCGACCCCGTTCCACCGCTGTTGTCTCAACTCTCCACCGCGCTCCGCGACGCCGTGACGAAGGCACGGACAGGGCATCAAGACGCTTATTTGGGCGCGATGGACACGCTTTATGATGACCCGAACTGGCAGAAATTGGACGAGGCGCAACAGAAGACCATACAGGCAAAGCATGGACTCGGTGCGTTGCCGGAACTGAAAGTCGGGACAGAAGCGGAACTGCTCGCAACACTCGAAGCCGCCCCGCTTGCCACATGGAAAGACAAAACGGCGGCACTGAGCGAACGCATCAATGAGGCACGCCTTGACGCCCTGCAACTGCTGAAGCCTGCGGCGGTGCGGGTGAAATTGCCGAGCAGAAGCCTCGTCACCGAAGACGATGTGGACAAATATCTGACAGATGTCCGCGCCCTGATTATGGCAGAAGTCGGTGTCGGCACGCCCGTAACGGTGTAACCTCACCCCCCAACCCCCTCTCCCGGACGTTCGTACCTCACTGGGAGAGGGGGGGAG
>CAZPZP010000045.1:0-12980 GCA_964591025.1 uncultured Chthonomonadaceae bacterium | reverse complement strand
TGTTTTTTAGCCGGGTACGTTTTTGTACCCGGAAATGAGAACACTTCTGCACGAGGTTGAATGTCTGCATTATGAGTGCGAAGCACGGAGGAATTTATTCCTCTGTCTGAAGAATTTATTGCGCGGGGCTAAAGCAAATCTATTCGCGGGGAGAATCAGCAATGAACGTGAATTTGACCGAAGAAAATACAGAACAAACGCCCGTCATTCCCCGATTTGAGGAAATCGCCAATTCGCCTCAGTATGATTTGACCGAGTATACCAATGAAACTGAGTATACCAACGAACTCGATTCCCTGCGGTTAGACCTCACGATGCGGCTGCGCGAAAACAGTGCCTATGACGATGTGGGACTATTGGCGTATTGGTGCTTGGTGGTTCCGCTTGCGGGCATTCTTGCACTTTGGGGCTTGGTGAGTTTTTCGTTTCCGACCTTGATTTTTTCGATGCTGCTGCTTGCTGTCGGCAAGAAATTCTATACCCTCGCCGAATCGCTCGATGTCTCCCGTGCCGCGTGGCAGACGCACTATCTCGAACGCGAAAAAGCCGGACTGCTCATCGAACTGCTCCGTGATCCCGACAAACGAATCGCCCCGCTTGCCGCCATGATTCTGACAGCGATGCTGCCTCATCTTACGCCCCAAGAGAGCGAAGCCTTGGATGAAGAACAGCGGCTGTTTCTCTATACCCATCTCGAAATGCGAAATTCGCGCAAAAATACGCCGCTGATGATCGCGACGCTCAAGTCGTTGGAGAAAATCGGCGATGCGGACGCGGTTCCCTTCGTCGAGCAGTTGGCACTCAGCAACGCCCGCAGCCAAAATGAGGAATGGATACGCGAGTCGGCATTGATCTGTCTGCCTCTCCTGCGCCGCAAAATTGCCGAACGCGAAACGGCAACTCTCGAAGCCAAGCAAGCCGAAGCGATAGACGCCCCCAATACCCAGCAATCTGTGATCGAAGCCAGCGAGGAAGTGAAAACCGAGGCGCAATTGAGAGCGGGAGCGCGAGTACAGAGTCTGCTCAAAACATTGGAGGAAGAGCGCAAAACCCACAGACAGCCGGGAATGCGCCAATTCTTCAACCGCTTGGGTGTCTGTACCCTTGTGCCGGGTTCAATTTATCTTGCCGCAACGAGTTTCGGCGCACGCGATTGGGTTTCGGTGGGCGTTTGGGCAGCATTGGGCGTGGTAGCAACCCAACTTCACCGTTTTACCTTGTCACCGAAGCAGATCGACCTTGCGAAAAAGTTGGCGGAGTCGCGAGACGTTCAGGCAATTGGTCCGCTTGCCGAGATGCTGGAATGGCCCGATGTGGAGTCGCGGCATATCGCCGAAGTCGCCCTTTCCAGTCTCCTGCCATTGGTCAAAGCCAACGACAGCGCATTATTAACAACCAAGCAGAGGGCAATTCTGTATCGTCTGCTCAAGTCTGCCGAGACGCGCAAGTATTGGCAGCTGCAACTGGCACTGTTGGAGGCATTGGAGCAGATCGGCGACGATGCGGCGGTTCCATTGGTCGAAGAGTTGGCAAATGTAACTCCCCGCTCCGGCGTGCAGAGGCGTGTGCGGGATCGAGCGGAAGCGTGTCTGCCCTTTCTGAATCAGAAGGCGGAACAGTCACGCCACAGTCAAATCCTGTTGCGCGGATCGTCTATGCCGACTGCCGCGCCGGAAACCCTCCTACGCCCCGCCACCGAAAACCCCGAAACGCGCCCGGAGGAGTTACTGCGTCCGGGTTCCTCTTCCTAAAGAATTACGGCACGTTCTTGGCGCATTCCGCACAAATCGCATTGAGTGCGCCAAGCAAACCGGGCAAATTCTCAATCGAATACTGGATTGTTTCATATACCTCATTGCTCCGAGTCAATCTATAAAACCGCCAGCCTTGCCCATTGCTGACAATTCCATAAACATCAATCTCGACGGTGTGCTGTCTGTTGTTCCACTGGCACGCATACATTTCTGCCAAGCATTGCACTCTTCCCTTCTCGAAGTCATCACGTTTTGCCTCTGTGACACAAAGAAGAGGAGTCGCTGCATAAGCACGATACGGCGCGATGAGATAATCGGTG
Organism: uncultured Chthonomonadaceae bacterium; assembly: GCA_964591025.1. Taxonomy (GTDB): domain Bacteria; phylum Armatimonadota; class Chthonomonadetes; order Chthonomonadales; family Chthonomonadaceae; genus CAZPZP01. The sequence continues at coordinate 10,906 of CAZPZP010000045.1, read as the reverse complement.
ATTCCGGTCAGTGTGTCTGTTTCTAATGCTTCGGCTTTCCATATTTTGAGTTTGGGATAGTCGTTGACAATCTCAGCAAACAGGGCATCGATCAGGAGGATTTTGGCTTGCTCCGAACTTTCGAGATCGAAGACACGCATTCTCCGTAAATTTTCCCGAAGAAAATCACTTGCGGGGCGCGGCGGGGCATTGATCTGCCAATCGTTGAGAATCTCCTGTCCGATCAGCTGCATCACTTCGTAGAGTTTCATCGCTGAGAATTTGCGGCGTTTGGGTGGTGTCTTCCTCATCGTATTTTCTCCTGCTGCAATTTCTGTTCTCTTCATTGACTGCCGACAGCGGGATTTGGGTCGCGTTTACGCCAAGTCGTAATCAGTATACCGAAAATGACCAACACGCCACCGTAAAGGCTCCGCGCCGTCAATTGTTCGCTGTTGAGCAGCCAGCCAAAAAACGGTCCCACCATCGGCTGAACCAACAGCAGCACGCCCATCGCAGAAACCGGATAGCGTTCCAGCATTCGATACCACACCCCATAACAAAAAGCAGAACACCCCAAACTGAGATAGAGCCAACCGGCAATAGCCTCAGACGTGATGTTATGCGAACTTTTTTGCCACTCCATTATTGCGAACGGCAGCAACAACGCCGAGCCGATCAGAAACTCCACCGCGACCACGAACAGCCCCGGATAACGCCCCGTGAGGCGTTTGGCGATCACGCTGACGGTGGACTCGAAGCACAAACTCAGCAGAACGATCCAATTCCCCCAAGCGTTCCCCGCGATAATATAAATTCCCAATAACCCCAGCAGCATTCCAAACCATTGGCTTCGATTCAGTCGCTCACGGAGGAAAATTCGGGCGAAAACGGCGACCATAATCGGTTCGCACGCGATAAGAAGTGAGGCGTTCGAGGCGGAAGTCTGCTCCAACCCCGTGTAGAAAAGCGAATAGGTGATCGTGATTCCGATCAGCCCAAGAGCGAAGAAATAAGGCACGTCGTCGCGTTGGATTTTCGGGAGTTTGCCCTGCCATCTCACAACGAACAACAGCAATAATCCTGCCGGAAGAAACCGCAGAACAGTCAGCGTTAACGGTCTAAAAGAGACGAGGGCATATTTGGAACCGACAGCCGACCCCGCCCACAGCACATTACAAAAAGCGAGTAGAGCGACGACGCGCAGAGGAATCACATTGCGGGCTTCGGCTTGGGTTTCGATTGCTGAACTCACGCGGCAGACTTTCGAGCGAAGGGGAATTCAGCGATAGAGAGTACGGCTTGCCCTGCCTCGGTTTGCGTGACAACGTGACTGCCGGGTTCGCGGTGTTCGTGGCGCACATAGCCGAGCGCGATAGGTTTGCCGTCTGCGGCAGGAGAAGACGGCACAACACTGGTAATCCGCCCCGTTTCGCGCAACTTGTCACTTTCCTGAGCAAAGAGTTTGTCGCCCGCTTTCGGCAAAGTTTCGCCTTCGATGGTCATTCCGGTCAGGGCGCGGTTGGTGTGTCCACGGGCATCAATGCGAGCGATGATCTCCTGCCCGACATAACATCCTTTGGTCAGGCTGATATGCGACGCACCGACTGCCTCCGACGCAATCACGGTTTGATCCATTTCCGCGCCGTATTTCGGGATTCCCTGTTCGACGCGCCAAACTTCCTGTACTTCCGGGCTGATTTCTACGAGATCGTCTGCCAAAACGAGATGGGCAAGGGCTTCCGGTGTATTGGGCGCAAAGTATTCTCTCTTGCCTCGAATACTCACACAGCCGATCTCATCTGTCACATTGCGGAGTTCAGCATCTTCCATGATGAGATAGCGGTCAAGAATACCGAGAACTTTCTCCACGTTTTCACGCGGCAGATCAAGAAGTAACGCAGAATCGTCCTCGTGGATTTTCGTAATTGTCATATCGCTCAGAATATGCCCGGTTGCATCCAGCAGACAGGCTTGCAGCGAGTCCACTTTATTGTTTTTGAGCAGCATCACATCGTTGCTGACCATACCCTGCAGCCACATATATCGGTCATCTCCCGAAATCGAAATTTTGCCGCTGTCCGCATAATAGAACCAGCCCTGATCGTTTTGGAGTGCTGTATATTGCCGCTCAAACTCTTCGCTTGCTGACATTGTTTTCTCTATCCTATTGCCATTTTCAAGATTGATCTTCTGTCACTATTATATCTCATTTTATCTGTTCGTGCGGGAAGACAGCGAAATTCCTCCTGTGCTATAATAGAGCATCGCTTGAGGAGAAACAACAATGCACACGCCGGATTTGAGTCACTTCTTTGCCGACAAAAAAGAGATACAGCGGATCGTCGAGGAACAGAACAGAATCATGGGATTTGTTCCCGACCCCGACGCCACGCCTGAAAAGATACGGGAGATGATGCGAGAATTAGGGATTCGCGCTGAAGACAATATTTTTTCCTGCGGAATTATTGCCGCCAGAGATGAGAAAGACTGAGATAAATGGCACTGATCTTTTGGGACGCAAGCGCACTCGCCAAACGCTATACGGAAGAAGACGGCTACCAAACCGTAGATGCCATTTTTGAGCGTGCGTCAGAACACGAAATGGCGTCTACGCCTTGGGGTTACCTCGAAACCTTCTCAATCATTCAGCGTCGGTTCAACAGCGGTGTTCTTGACGCTGCTACATTTCGTGCCTCTATGACGGCACTGCAAGCCGAAGTCATCCAAAATCCCGGCTTCGTTTTCTTTACTATCTCGGATGCCGCGATTTTCTCCTGTACCTCGACGCTCCAAAAGCACAATCTCAATGCCACCGACTCGGCGATCCTTTCGGTGCTTCTCACCTATCTTTCTGCATCGGGGAGAACTGACTGCGTTCTTGTGGCGTGCGATAAACGACTCGTTCGCGCCGCCGAATTGGAAGGCGTAACGACGCTCAACCCCGAAATTATTCTCCCTGCTGATCTGGATGCCCTTTTTTCCTCGCTCTCATAAATCTCAATTCCGCCTGCCCATGAACAAAAATCGTGCCTGTCATAGGGGACTTGTATGACAACCTCAATTTGCCCTTGCCGATAATCCTGACAAATGCTATAATAATAGTCAGGATTAAAACGATCTTTGCGGAACAGCAAGGTGTACTGCGGCGTAGATTCCTATAGCACTACCCAACGGAAGTAAATGGTACACGGATTATGAGTTTTTCGGCTCTATTAGAAAATCGCCCTATAATGGCATACGGTACGGAATTGACGGAACTGATCGGCAATACGCCTCTTGTGCGTCTCAACCGAATCGTGCCGCGCAACCCAAATGTGCAGATTTTTGCCAAAGCGGAATGGACAAATCCGGGCGGCTCGGTCAAAGATCGTCCGGCGCGAAATATGATTCTCGACGGCGAGCGTTCCGGCAAACTCAGACCGGGCAAAATTTTGCTGGACGCAACTTCGGGCAATACCGGAATCGCCTATGCCATGATCGGCGCGGCTCGCGGCTATGAAGTTCATTTGTGCCTCCCGCAAAACGCCAATGAGGAGCGCAAATCACTGCTTGGAGCGTATGGCGCAAAATTGATTTTAACCGATCCGCTCCTGTCCTCCGACGGCGCGATCCTCAAAGCCCGCGAACTCTACGCCGCCGACCCCGACAAATACTTCTATTCCGACCAATATAACAATCCGGCGAACTGGCAGGCGCACTACTGCACCACTGCCCCCGAAATTTGGGAGCAGACCGAAGGGCAGGTCACCCATTTCGTCGCGGGACTCGGCACAAGCGGAACATTTATGGGAACGGGGCGCAGGCTCCGCGAACTTAACCCAGTGATCAGGCTTATTTCCTTTCAGCCCGACTCGCCGTTTCATGGCTTGGAAGGCATGAAGCACATGGAGTCGGCGATTGTGCCGGGCATCTATGATCCGCATCTTGCCGACGAAAACCGCGAAGTCGGCACCGAAGCCGCCTACGAGATGGTGAAGCGATTGGCGCGGGAAGAGGGAATTCTCGTGGGAATTTCTGCTGCCGCCGCCATGGTGTGTTCGTTGCGGGTCGCCGAAGAGATTGATGAGGGCGTGATCGTGACGATTTTCTGCGACAGCGGAGCCCGCTATCTCTCGGAACGCTTTTGGAAGGAAGACCGATGATCACACTGTCAGCTTCGCAAATCGAGGCAATCGAGGCGCACGGCATCGAAACATTTCCGCACGAGTGCTGCGGCGTCATTTTGGGCGAAGTGATAGGTCAGACAAAAGTGGTGCGGGAGTTGCGCCGCCTCGACAATGTCCACGAGGACGGACACGAACGCCGCTATTTGATTTCGCCCGATGAAATGTTCCAACTTTTGCGCGAGGAGCGCACAACGGGCGTCAAAGTGCTGGGCTTTTATCACTCACACCCCAATCATCCTGCCGTACCAAGCGGCTATGATCGCGATTGGGCGTCGCCGTGGTATACCTATATCATCGTTTCGATTTTGGACGGCACGCCCGACAACTTGACCGCGTGGGTTCTCGATGACGACGGCGCGGAATTTTTACCTGACGAAATCCTCTCGACTGAGGGCGGCGCATAAGAGGGAACAGGTGACAGGGAACAGAGTATTCTCCTCTGTACCCGGATTTTATTTAAGGAAAAGGTAACGAGATGGCGAAGGTTTTGCTCCCGACTGCCTTGCAGCAATATGCGGACGGCTCGGATGAATTTGAGATAGAGGGCGCGACGGTTGCGATAGTATTAGCGCAGTTGGCGGAGCAGTTTCCGACGCTGAAAAAGCACTTGTTCAGCGATTCAGGCGAACTGCGCCACTATGTCAACGTCTACAAAGGCGCGGAAGATACCCGCAATTTAGAAGGATTGGAGACGGCGGTCACGGCGGACGACGAACTCAGTATTGTGCCGAGTATCGCGGGCGGCGTTTCCGCTCCGGTCAAACCGGTTTCCACTCTGCCGCCTCCGATTGGGATCATTGACGCCGGGCGCGTGTCCGAAACGACGCTGACAAACGAAGAGATCAAACGCTATAGCCGTCATCTCGTTCTGCCCGAAGTCAATATCGAGGGACAGAAAAAACTCCGTGCGGCGAAAGTCTTGTGTATCGGAACTGGCGGCTTGGGTTCTCCTATCGCATTGTATCTCGCGGCGGCAGGTGTCGGAACCATCGGGCTTGTCGAGTTCGATGTCGTGGATGTGACGAATTTACAGCGTCAAATCATTCACGGCACAAAAGATGTCGGACGCCCGAAAGTCGTTTCCGCGACAGAAACGCTGCATGACATCAATCCGCACGTCGAAGTGATCGCCTACGAGGAGCCGTTCACTTCGGAAAACGCCTTCCAAATCGCAACGGGCTACGATCTGATTGTAGACGGCACCGACAATTTTGCGACCCGCTATCTGACGAACGATGTCTGCGTTCTGCTCGGCATTCCCAATGTTTACGGTTCGATTTTCCGATTCGAGGGGCAAGTCTCGGTGTTTTGGGGCAAACACGGTCCCTGCTATCGTTGCCTCGTGCGCGGAGGGCGGCGTTTTGGGCGTCTTGCCGGGGATTGTTGGGTGTCTGCAAACCAACGAGGCGATCAAATTGATTCTCGGCGTCGGCAATCCGCTGATCGGGCGGCTGTTGCTGTTCAATGCTCTCAAAATGCAATTTCGCGAATTAAGGCTCAAAAAAGACCCGAAATGTCCCATCTGCGGCGAAAATCCGACAATTACCGAATTGATTGACTACGAGGAATTTTGCGGCATACGCGGCGAAGAGGCTCCGGCAGAAACCATGGACAACACCGAAGAGATTACCGTCAAGCAGCTCAAGGCACGTATGGACGCGGGCGAGACACTCACGGTAATTGATGTCCGCGAACCCTATGAATGGGAGATAGGACGCATTCCCGGCGCACGCCTGATCCCGCTCGGACAGATCGAAGCCCGCTCCAATGAACTCGACCCGAACACTGAGATTATCTTGCAATGTCGCTCTGGCAAGCGCAGTGCCGACGCCCTCAATCGTCTCAAGGCGAAGGGTTTCACGAATCTTAAAAACGTGGTCGGCGGCATTTTGGCGTGGAGCGAAGAGATTGATCCGTCCGTTCCGCAGTATTGATTTCCTCATCCCCAACCCCTCTCCCAAACAAGTTCGGGAGAGGGGTGTTTTTGTTTGTCTGTGCTTCTTTGTGTGCTTTTTGAGGCGATATTTGTTTTGGGAATTGTTTTCGTGTCTTTTTCGTGGATCAGAGTGCATTGTCCTGCCCACTATTTCCCGCAGTTGCCAAATTCTTCACAATCATCTATAATAGAAGACAGTATCGGCACGTCAATGATTTTGTAAGACTGTGAACATCGAAAAGGAACGGATATGTTTTGTACAGAGTGCGGCAGTAAAAATTCGCAGGAGAGCAATTTCTGCAAACAATGCGGGCAGCGGCTGGACAAACCGACGCCCCCGATCAGCGAGGAACAGTTCAACAGCACACTGCCGAGTAACGAGCAGGTCGGGGCATTCATGGAGCGAGCGTACTCCCTGCGCGTCGCCGGTGATCTCGCCGGAGCGTCCGCACTTTGCGAACAGGCTCTCAAACTCAGTCCCGACAGTGCTTCGGCGCATTCCCTGCTCGGTCAGATATATGAACAGCAGGGCGAAACCGCCAAAGCGATCCGCGAGTTCGAGCGAGTTCTCGAACATAATCCTGCTAGTATCGCGGATCGGGTCAAGCTGGATCAACTCCGCAATGGCGATACGATTCCCTTCAAATCGCCTCAAGTGGTGGTCACGCACCCCGTACCAAATAACCCGCCCAATATGTTCGCCATGATTGGCGTGGGAGCGGCATTGATTTTGGTGGGAGCCGTCGCCGCAAATCAGTTCCGCCTCGGCAATTCCCCCGCAAACGATCCCAACCGCCAAATCACTCAGAGCGGCGTTCCCAATTCCGCCAGTATCAACCCGAATAACGGCACAACACTCGCCCAAAATGGCACTTCGCAATCCGTTCTGCCCGGAATGAACGGCGCGACTTCCACCGGCATACCCAACAATATCAATGCCGGTTCACCGTTTATATCGTCTGCCCAAATGAGCGCGGGGAACAATCAACCGAACCAAAGCCGAACCCAAACCTCTTATCCGCTCGTCAATACCAACAGCACAGGAACCAACGCCCTGCCTGTCAATCCCGCGCAGGTCACTGTGCCGCTGGGAGTAACTCGCCGTGATGCAAATCCCGTCCCGCGTAACGATGCAAATGGAACCCGCACGCGCCTCGATAGCGAGGACGGCGGCGTAGTTCAAGGCGAAGACGGCTCCTACAAAATCGTTGTAGACGCATCCGGCAACAACAAAACCAGTGGCAATGTCGGCACGCGCCCGACGCTTGCTGCTAACACTCCCAATAACAAAGAGGGCGGTGTTATCAAGATCAAAATGGCGGCTTCGCCCAGCGTAAATCCCGTTGCAAATGCGAGTATGAGCGGAGTATCGGGGGAGGCACGCACTGCGATCAGCCTTGGCAAAGAACTCAAATTGCGCGGTGATTATAATCGCGCCATTCGCTCGTTCCAAAAGGCACTGGCATCTGCCGGTGACGAAACCGGATTCGTCTATCAAGCGATCGGCAAGTGCTATCAGGACAAAGGCGACAAAGATTCGGCGATTGTCAACTATGAGCTTGCCATCGGCGAACTCCAGAGACTTGTCGAAACGGGGCGAGGCGCAGACAACGCCCGTGCCGCTCTTCGTGCTTGTCGGACAGGAATAAAAGTGTGCAAAAGCGAATAATTCTCGCGCTTCTCGCGCTCTCGTCCCTGCCCCTCCACGCGCAGGACGCCCCCCCACCGTCAACTGAAACCGCAGAATCACGCGCTGGATTGCCGCTGATTCTGCTGTTTTTGCCCGACATTGACCCCAAACAAAAAGACAATCCGAATTTGTTGGTCGCCAACGCATTGCGGGAAAACATTATCAAATCGGGACAATATCGGATCATCGCTTATCGCCCCGACAATCCCCTCGTCAAACGTGCTATCGCTGAGAAAACCCTTGCGCCGTCCGACCTCGCCGCCGCCGAAATGACCTCGCAAACCCGCCACGCCATTGCCCGTATTTTCAACGCACGATTCGCCCTCAAAGTCGCTTCCTCGAAAACCGACGATGGAATCAAAACCGCCACAACATTCGAGCAGGCACAGGGAATCGAGAGTTGGGCAAACGTCTTTTATAACGATTCGAATACTCGCGGAATGCTTGGGCGCAAACGCCTTAATATCAAGGATACGGCTCTGATCGCCGCCGATTCAATTGCCGTGCAGATGGGCTTGCCGTCACGTCTCCCCGATCCGCTGAAATGGGAAACCAAAGGGCTTGTGCCGAAGGGAACCAAACCGCCCAAAGAGACAGCACAGCCTAAACCGGAAAAACCCGATCCGACAACCGCAGAGACCAATCCGCCCGATGCGAACTCCGAGCTGAGCGACCCGCAAACCAACCTCAACACGCAAAAACCGGAGAAAACCGTCACGCCGTTGGGACAAAACTCTAAAGTCGCCAAGCCCAATGAGACGCTGACGACGCCCAAAACACAGCCAATTACCAAGTCGGACGCCGCCAAACCCAACGAGACGAAAACCAATCTGCCGCCGACCTCGCGCCCGAACGAAGCGTTTTCGGCGTTCACTACGGATACGGCAAACACACGCCCCGACGAACCGCTGACAACCAAAAACGATCCGACACAGGACACTTCACGGCTCGATTATGAAGCGATGGCGATTCGGTTTCGGCAAAGCGGCGATACCGCGAACATGATCACGTCACTGCGCCGCGCTATCAATGAGAGACCCCGTGATACCAATCTACGAAAATTGCTGGTTCAGGCATATCAGGATCGCCGTCTGCCCGATGCCGCCCGTTTGGAAGCGGAACGCGCCCTGATTCTCGCTCCCGACGACTATATTCTGCATCGTCTGCACGGCGAAACCCTGCTTGCTGAGGGCAATGTCGCAGGAGCCGCAAAAGCGTTTGCGGAAGCGATTCGCCTGAATCCCGCCGATATTTCTTCGCAGGTCGCTCTTGGTGACACGCTACTTGCCGATAATCAGTATACTCAGGCGATTGCGGCATACGAGGCGGCAGCCAAAAGCGACCCGCGCAGTTCCCTGCCCCATCGTCGCTTGGGGCGGGTTCATGCGGCAAAAGCTTCCTCCGATATCAAGGAATATACGCTTGCGCTGACTGCCATAGATTCGGCACGCGGCTTGATCGCCCCAACCGATACGACAACGTATTCGGAGGAGTTGATCCTTCTGATGAAGATGATGGATTCGCGCCTCAACGATCTGCTCGCTCAGTTGCGGGGGAGTTACACTGCCCGACTGCAAGGCAAGCAAACAGGCGCGGAACTGGTCAGAACAACGGTTGATATGAAAGAGCGCACCGAAGCCGCCGCCGATTTTTTGGACAAACTGCCCTCCGCGCCCGGTTTGGACATGATACAGGCGCGATACGCTCAGGGGGCGGCGTATCTGCTTCAAGCAATGACGTTTTTCCGCGATTATCTGACCAATGGCGATAATCGCGCCGAAGAGTCGTATAAAGGCGCACAGTTGGAGGCACAACGCGAACTCGCCAACGCCTTGAAACGCCTCAATACGGCAATAACCAAAAAGAAATAAACCGTAGAAGTGAACGGGGATTTATCCCCGATACTTCCATTCTTGTAATAGGGATAACAGGCAGGATGCCCGTCGGAACAGGGACAATTATCGGAATAGCGGCATTGGGCGGGGCGTGTTCGATTGCGGGATTTCTCTTGGCACGAACGCGGTACAAGACTTCGCCTCAAAGGAGAAGCGTGAAATCCAAAGTTTTGCGTGATGGAATGCCGCTTCAATTCGACCTCGCTTCTGCGGATTCTCACCTGCCGGTTCGTGGCGGCTGGTCGGGCTGGATACTGCGTAACGATGGCTCGGCGTTGTCCCTCTCGGCGGAATGGGAGGGCGAATTTCCGGGTCAGACGCCGCCGAAATTTCCGGTTGTCGGCAACACATTAACCATGAGGGTCACTGGCGCACAATCGCTTTATCGGTTCGCATCCGCCGTTCTCGACAGCCGCGAAGACGCTGAACGCCCCGCAAAACGCCTTCTTGTGATCGCCTTGCCCACCGAAATTACGATACTCCAACGCCGCAGCTCGCCGCGCCAATCTCTTACCGTTCCCGCCACACTCGAACTTGCCGAAAATCGCTCTGCTCTGCCTCAGCACGGAACCATCAAAGACATCTCGGTGGGCGGCTTGCGTGCGGAACTCGGCAGTGTCGTCACCGTCAGCGAAGCCACTCAACTCGTCGAGACCTACAAAACCGGAACCTTGCTCCGTATTCGTCTGCCGCTTCCTTTAATTCCCAGTGAAGGACTCTTGGCGCGAGTCTGCTCCTGTGAACGCACGGCACAGCGCGGCGGCTTGGGAGTGCGGATCGCCTGTGAATTTCTACCGATGCCCAACTTCGACGCAGACCTCGTGATCAGCCAACTGTTCCGCACGCAGGGCAAAGCGGGTCGTTAGGTGATTGGGTTGGTGGGTCGTTGTGTCGTTGGACGATTGTGTCGTTGGGGTTCGGGTACAAAAACGTACCCGCCTGAAAAACAGACGTCCTGCGGACGAAATCCCCATTTGTGAGTATTACCTTCTGTATTGGAATTCATTCCGCCGTAGATGACACAGTGAAACGCCCCCGTCTGAGGAGTTCATATCAACGTAGATGGCTGCGGACGCACACCATAAGGTTATCGCCTTTCCATAACACGAGTAGCGGGCATAACCTCTCAATAAAAACGAAAATCCCTCAAGCGGTTCGTCCGTAGGACGTCTGTTTTTGAGTCGGGTACGTTTTTGTACCCGAACCCCAACGACACAATCACCTATTCTGAAACCGT
>CAZPZP010000044.1:0-13104 GCA_964591025.1 uncultured Chthonomonadaceae bacterium | reverse complement strand
GGGGTGTTTTACAACCATGCCCTAAAAATTTATTGAGATTTCTTATGAGTTGACCAAGTATCTTGCCATTGGTTAAGAGTATGTAATGCTGCTTCGACATACAAACGTGGGGAAGCCTTGAGCATTCGCCAAGCGTTGAAATGATGTTGGAGTGGAGCCACAGATGGCAAACCTTCCGTCACCAAAGACAGCAGGATCGCCGCATAGATTTTGCCTTTACCCTTTGCCTCGATCAAAGATAAAATCTCGCTGTGGGCGTTTCGGTCGTGGCAATAATCGGGCGGGGATTTCTGACGAACCGCCTTCCTATACCAAACTGCGCCGCTATCTTCAATCTGTTGTTTCCATCCGCACAGCATCGCCATCGCAAGATTGAGTGTCTCATCGGAAGGCATAAAGGGGGTAGATTCTGCTTCACCGACAAAACTCAGTTCTTCGATTTCGTCTTTGGTCAATCCCCTTTTTTGCAGAAATGCGTGGGCTTGCTCTAAGTTCGGGAAGGAGAGAGGCGTTCCGTTTTCTGCCATAAGATATTCTAATCCGTTGAGTGTGATTCCGGCGATTGGCTTGCCAACCAAAATGTTGTTCATTGCTTATACCTTTGCTGACCATGAGATAGACACGGATTCGACTGTCCGCATTTTCGGTTTGAGATGTGAGGTCGGAGCGGTTATCATTTCCAGTAACGGTGTAGAGTCGAGTGAACGTACCAATGCCAGCAAATAGTCGGTGTTCAGCATCTCTGCAACTGCCCACTCCTTGTCTGTAAATGAAATATAGCCCTGAGCCTCAGTTATTCCTTTTACTTCGATGGCAAGGTAGGAATGCGGAAAAGCGACGCGAAAATCGAAGCCAATTCCCAATTTGCGCGTGTCTTCCAAAGTGCTTCCGGCGAATTGAGAGAGATTTGGGTATTGTTGCATAAAGAACGCTTCAGCTTTTTCACCGGTACGCAAGCGAGCGGCAAAGACATTTTCTTCATCAAGCAAACTTTGCAGTTGTGCTTCCGTTGCGGTTATCGGAGCGGTATAGGCTTCTGTTTCAGCGTCGTCACTTTGCAGGATTTGCTTGACGATTTCTGCCATCGCCGCTTCGCTGAGTTCGTCATAAGCCTGAATGACGTTGGCGCGAGAGGGCAGAATCTTACGCTGATACCATCCGACCCGCACTTGAGAGCAATAGGGATCGAACGAATCACGCATCTGCTTGACCGTTGAAGGTTTGACATCCAACGCTTGCCCGATTTTGTCGAAGGCATCGTTGAAGGAGGCAAAACCCAATACACGGACGCCTTTACGGTCAAACTTGGAGAGAAAATAGGCGATGACAAGCGCACGTTTATGTGCTTGTGTCATGAGTGACTCTTGCATTCTGTGTTCTCAGTAAATGATCGAATTGCCAACAAGCGTGTTTCGCCGTTGACTTCAAGATACCTCATGCACCTATAGTTTGCCCTGATGAACAGAGTCTGCGTTTGAGAATTCGGCATCACGTATCAATTCGTCATCCAGTTCAGTAAAAGCAAATGTACCGACAACCGTTCCTGAATTATCTTGTACAATGGCGGTTTGTCCTGCCAAGTCGTCAAAAAGGTAACAATAGGCTCTGTGAGCGGCGGTTTTGGGATTCTCTGTCTCCCTGACAGAAACCCGAACGAGTACTGTGTAATCAGGCATCGAAATGCTCCCATATCATTGCATTGCGCTGAACCAATGGATCGTTTCTCTTAAAGACTACTCTGTAGAGCTGCTCCTAAGAGGAATCTCAACAAAGAATCTTTTCAGACCGATTGGCTCAGTAATTATGAAGTCCCTTTAGCCGGAACTCAAGACGAAACGCCATTGGTCGAACGGTTTGCCATTGGCAAGGACAACTGCCACTGCCCCGCGATCTTTGCTCACCATGACGCGCAATGTTACGTCCTGCGCGGCGTCCGTTGTATTGCGATAAAAGGCACAGGCAACACAACGCGGTTCGAGGATCGTTTCTGAGGAGGCGAGGAGGCGGGCGTCTATCTCCTCGAACGGCTCCAATATCGTCGTGAGGAATCGCGAGGACGCCATACCCGATGGCAATAATGCCCCTCCTTCCTCTAAAATTATCTCCTGTCGCTCGCCCATTTGCACCGTCAGGGTCAACGGCGCAGGCGTATACACCTGCTCATCGAACCAGATCGCGCCCTCGACAACCGCATTGAGACGTTCCGCGATACGCTCAGGACTTTGCGCGTCGGCATCGGTCTCGCTGGGGGCATTGGGGAAAAGTGCGCCGAAATGAAGCCGCACAAAGCCATCGCAATTTGTGCCGCCGACATAAAACACGCGGGCGATCTCTGCTGGACTGATGCCCTCGGTTTCGGTTTGACGGGCGATCATTCGGGCTTGCAGGGCGTCGAGGGCAGGGCGCAGAAGAGGCGCGAACAGATAGTCGTCAATAAGAGCGTGTTCGAGCGAGACACCGGCATAATCGGGGCGATTGGGAAACGGAACCACTTCGCCCGCTTTTGGAGCCTGACCCTGCGGACGATTGAGATACATCCGGCTGGAATGCGAAAACGACTCTTTCATTTTGCGGCACACGTCCAACACGCCGCGCTTCCACGCCTGAGCGAGTTGAGGCGAAACCGTCCCTTGCGGCGCAAAGAAATCGAGGCGCGGCGGAACCGGCTGCTGCCCATCGGATTCGAGCAATCGTCGTGCATCGGCGACAAGTTGATAGGCGAGTCCCGCATCGAGGACATTGCCGCCGAACTCTTTCTGCTCCGCCAATCCGAACCACCTCAGAGCCGCTTGCGCGGGGCTGTCACTCGCCAAAGCGACGGCGTAACTGCCGACAATCTCCAACGCGATCCGCCCGTTTGCGAGATGGACACGCGCCAGAGAAATATCGGTGGTTCCGCCGCCGGAATCGATCACAGCAACGGTTTTGCCTTGCAGAGCGAGCAGTTCGGCGGCACGGTGGCGGGCAATTCCAATCGCGGCGGCAACGGGTTCGAGGGCAAAAATTAGATGGTCGGCATCAATTCCCGCTTTGACGAACGCCGCACGCAGGGCGTCCTCATAGCGTGCGCCCATCTCATTGCCCTCGTTGTAGTCCAGCACAGGGCGCGTCACGACATAACGCAGTCGAATTCCGGCGCGTGACAAGGGCGTTTCGGCATCGCACGCCTTGAGATACTCGTCGAAACGGGCAACGATTCGCGCCACATAGCGATTGAGCAGTTCCTGATTTGTCCATTTCGCGCCGTTGTCCGTGAAGCCTTCGCGTCCTTCGCGCAGATATGTCTTGAGGTTCTCAACAGCAAATTCGTTCTCATTGAGGCGATTGCCGCGTATTGCATCCGCCGCCGCACTGCCCCATAACAGCCTGCGATCATTTTTCTCGATGACCATTTCCGTCGGAAAGCGTGACGAGTTTGCTGTATCGCCGAGGGCGTCTACCGTGCCGTCGGGTTTGCCCGCAACAAGCGTGCGCCGCCACCGAATGCGAATCCCCGTATTGCGCGTGCCGAAGTCGAGGGCGACAATGGCATCGGCTCCCGCCTCGCGTTTCGCGCCTTCCATGCGAATAATCGGAAGCGTGCTTCCGTCGAGCCGCCACGTCAGGTCGGGCGAACCAGATTGGGTTTTGCCGAGCGGTTGGAGAAGGAGTTCGGCACTCTGTCCTGCGCCCAGTTTGAGGGTAGGAGTATTAGAGGAGTGGCGCACGCGATAACCAGCGGGCGTATCGGGCGTGAATTCGCGGACACGTTCGGCGTCGTTCCAGATGCGGAGGCTTTGGTAGCGACTGTCGGGCGCGAACAGAATCGCCTCACTGCCGAGTATCCAGCGTTCTTCGCGGACGCGCAACGTATGCGGCATTCGCAGTTCACTGCCGCGCCAATCAGAACGCCGCCACCACTCTCTGCGCTGTGCGTCCCGACTGCGGAGCGTCAAAATTCCGCCGAGTTCCGCCCCGACGGTATGGGTCAGAGGAAATGCCAGCCATTGCGCCGCCGCAACCGCCCCACTTCCAACGCCCTCCAACACGGCTCCGCGAAGGTTTGAGGTGTCCACTTCGACACGCACCGGAGATAAACCGACATTCGCCGCGATCAGATAGAATGTATCACCGGGACGAATCAGAATGCTGTTTTCGCCTTTGGGTTCGCGTACCGATGACAGCGACCAGACGATCTGCCCGCTCGGATTACCGCATACGGCACAGAACGCATCGCTCGCCCCGAACGGAGTACGACAAACCCGACAGACAAAAGCGTTAATTTTCATGTCGCCTCAACTGCAAGCCTAAAAAAGCAGAAACAAGAACAAAACACAGAAGCGTTGAAGCGTGACGGCAATCATTTACCGCCACGCTTCTATCCGAACAGCGAGGCGAAACCAAACTTACAGGGACTATGTCGAATCTCACTTCGACATACTCATGATCGCACCAACGACATTTTTCACGCGCTCACTATTAAAAACGCACTTAAGAAAAATTTCCAATTCTTCAGGGGTGTTTACCGTGTGTATGTCTTGATGCCCGTACCCAAGTTCTTTAAGCAATTCACCATCCAACCTAAATGAGACTGGGTAAAGGGCAATATCATGGCTTAAAGTCATCAAGCGAAATCTGTAGTTATCCAAATATCTGCCACAAATATTAAAGTTATAGGCGAACCCAATTCCCATATCCAAATCCATAATCTCAGCGCGACTAAGTTGTTCGACTTCACCATACACCATACCCTGCGTCAACCTACTGAGTTGACTCCCTTGTTGCTCAAGAATAGTTTTTGCTGACGGCTTTGTATTTTCTACAAAAACTTCAGGCCATAAACTGGTCATTTCTCTCCTCCTATCGAAAGGTCAAGACTGAAAAAGAGGGGCAAATGGTCGCTTATTCCCGGATGCCCTTTGTTATCCAAAAAGTTCGTGTCACGCGCTTCGGTGACGATCCTCAATGATTGTCGGTCAAGTCTCTTTGCTATTGAGGGGCGCAGGATCACTTGGTCAAGGATATTCCAAAAACGGGCGTCATAACCCGGATTACTGTGATAATACGTACCCGGTATGCCCTCCGTATCCCCGAACAGATTCCATGTCGGATTATAAAAATACGAATACTCTCTGCGTTGCACCATTCGCCCGCCTGACAGTGCGGTTCGCAGACAAGGAAGAGAGTGCATTCCCGTTGCCGCAACCATTCCCTTCTCATAAGGGTTCATATTGAAGTCGCCGAGGACAATCGTATGAGAGATTTCTGTGACCTGTTCCGCCTCTTCGATATCCTGCCGAAAGAATACAATATCTTGCAGTTGGTCGGTCTCCGACATATACAGTTTGCTCGGCAAATGAACAAGTGCAAGCAAAATCGGTTCCAAACCACTCCGCGAAAACTTCCTTATCGAATAACGATCCGCCTCCCTGATAATGGAAAAGTGGTCAGGCGGGGTATCACTAAAAATTTTTATGCGAGGGCATCCAATGGTTGGCAGAGCATAATAATCAATGCCTGTACTGTAGAGACCACGCAGCAGAGCCGCATCGTCGTCTGCATACTCAGCCAGCACCGTAATATTTGCGTTTGTCGCAGAAATCAAGTTAATGAGTGCAGACTGCTGACTACGATTTCCTGCGTTCCAAAACACAAAATTCAAGGTCTCTCCTAATCAACTGCCCTTCAATAGTAAGCCGCAAAGTCCATTGAACAACTCATGCTAATTTGTACAAACCATGCCGTTTTCCCTGCTTGGTTTGTCAAAGTTTTTTCGCAGGAACAATCGCAGCCTACAGGCAGAGCGATATGTAAGCCGTATATCTCACCCGTGCGATAGCCGATTCGAAACGACATCAATACCGCACCCGGATGCCGCGCCTGCAATATCGCAGTCTCCTCGAACGCGGGATCATCGCCAATCTCATAATCTGCTGTCTCAATGTCGAAAATGATAATCTTGCCAAGATTTTCGGGCGTATCCACCAGAGAACGCAGTTTTGAGTCGTACACTTCACGACTGCGCCGAAGCCGCACTTTGCTGTCCTCACGGGTTAAAGTTTCCATGTAATATGATCCTTGCTTACTCACAATTCCCCAATCGGGGGAACGCCAGCCATTGCGCCGCCGCAACTGCCCCGCTTCCAACACCCTCCAACACGGCTCCGCGAAGGTTCGAGGTGTTCCACCACCAAAGGCTTTTTGCTCAGTCCGTCACTTGAGGGCGGCTTGTGGCTGTCCTTATTGAGATGGTCTTCGAGTTCTTTGAGCCGGGCGGAGAGCAGCGCAAGTTGCCCTTGGAAGGTCGAAACCAGAGCAAACAGCGTGTCGGGTCATTGGTCGTAGATTGTCTGGAAGTCGGCGCGTTTCAGCATAATTAGGAAAGACGAGGGGAAAGAACACAGAGTTTCATCCCCAAAGGACGGCTGAATAGTTACGGCATAGGTTCATTTCTTCGGGGCGGACTTACGAGCAGATTTGCGAATCGCGGGCTGCCACCATTTCGGATCGATGTCCGGGAAGCAGCGATCCCGGTCTTCCGCCTCGCCCAGAGCGTTCCAGTCGTCTTTCGGAATCTCTTCGCCCTTTGCGACACGCTCGATTAAACTGGCTATCTGTACGAATTTCTCGGAGTGATAATTCAGGCGTTGTTCGGCATAATCGCGGCTGCTGAAGGTGCTGATCGAGAACTGCCAGTCGGACGATTCCATGAGGAGCAATTCGCGTGCCGCCTGTTTGAGCAGTGTTGCGACTTCCGGCACATCGGCATAGGTTTGAGCAAGCCGCACCATCATCTGCTCTGCCTCGTAAATTTTCTCCCACGTCCACGCCGTCCACTCGTTGAGCCATATCCAGTGATAGCCGCCCTCGCCCCAAGAGCCTTCCGGCAGGGAAATGATCTCGGTTGGCGGATTTGCATGGAGATAATCGCGGCAAGTGGACGTCTCGATTTGGGGATGCTCGCTCAACCCTTTAAGGGCATGATACAGAAATTCCGGTCCCTCGAACCACCAATGCCCGAACAGTTCCGTGTCGTACATCGCGGTAATAAAGCCGGGCGTGCCGTGTTTCTCTTGGTGCGCTTTGAGAGTGCGATACACGAGATGAACGAAATGCTGGGCGTGCGATTCGGCGCGGGCGGCGGCGACATTCGGCTCATAAAATGCCTTCGCGTTGAGATCGCCTTTGTTTTGCGAAACACGCCAGTACCGCAAATTGCCCGGATAGTGTTTCTTATGGAATTCAAGATAGAACGGATCGCCCGGATAGCCGCCGTCACCGCTCCACACCTGAACGCCCGTCACCGAGTCACGACTGAACACCGCCACAGGTGCAAGGGGTTTGCCGGAAGAATTGACCAGATACGGCGCGTAAGGCGTGCGCTCGGTGTCTTCGGGCTGATACGCTTTTTGGTATTGCTTCCATAACTCTTCCAAGCCCTTGAAGCGATCATGATAGACACCGATTGCCTCGCCGCCTTTAAGCAGATGGGCGTCCACAAAAAAGTATTCGATGCCGTTATCGGCAAGATGCTCTTCGATGCCGCGCCGCTCGACGGGCAGCGGTTGGCGATGTTGGGAGGTCGGCGGATTCCACGCATAGTGCGGGCGGTAAGCGCATTCCGGCAGCCAAAACCCCGACGGCTTGCGCCCGAAATGCCGCTCATACGTCTGAATTCCCTGCTTGATTTGTGCCTGAACGCTCTCCTCTGT
Organism: uncultured Chthonomonadaceae bacterium; assembly: GCA_964591025.1. Classification (GTDB taxonomy): domain Bacteria; phylum Armatimonadota; class Chthonomonadetes; order Chthonomonadales; family Chthonomonadaceae; genus CAZPZP01. The sequence continues at coordinate 5,413 of CAZPZP010000044.1, read as the reverse complement.
CAGCAGCAGGGGCAGATAGCCGTGCGTTGCCGCACTGGTGATGATTTCGAGATATCCGGCGTCCTGCAAGCGGGCAAACTGCGCCAAAATGTCCTGAGTATAATCGGAGACGAACAGCTCCCGAATGCGCGTATAGAACTGTTCCCAATAGTGCGCCAAACCGAGCAGGTGCATCTGCCCCTCGTTGTGGAACTGCGCGGCATTGCCCTTTGCGGCTTCGATCTTTTGATGGAGATAATCCAAAAATTCGGTCTTGAAATCGGGGTCAGCCAACTGTTCGGCGAGAACCGGGGTGATTCCCAGCGTGATGCGTACCGAGATTCCCTCCGCAACGAGACGATCCAAAACGTCAATGAGAGGAATATAGGTTTCCGCCGCGACTTCGACCAGCCAATCCATGCCGTGAGGCCAGCGACCGTGCGCCATCACATAGGGGATATGAGAATGCAGGACAAACGTAAATTTCCCGACAGGTTCCGCGCTCACAGGGTTCTCCTCACAATCAGTTTGCGTTCGCAGGGGCGACGGCTTGCCTCGCCTCCTATGTATGACGGGCACGTATTTGTACCCGAAACAGCATCAACGAGACATTTCCGCATTGATACGAAAAAAAGCCCGACACTTCACTACGAAGCATCGGGCTTGACTGCGTTTATCGCCAAATTTTCAGGTTACGCGGGCATTGTTGCGGCACCAGCGGCGATGCAGCATTTGCGAATCATCAACGCTTTTCCGGCGGGCGTCAACGCTTTGACGACATCCGGCTTGCTACCACAGATGCGGCATTTCACTTCGCGCCCTTTTGCGGCGGCGCGAGCGGTGACGTTCGTCTTCGATGTATCTTTTTTAGCCATTGTTCAGAAAACTCCTCTCGTTGCAATCCTCTTCCCACTGATAGGAGCAGGGATACTATAGTGTACCCCAGATTGCGCTGTGCTACAGAAGAATTTTGTGTTATTGGCGGGTCCAAAGCAGCAAAACGATCACCAAAACAATCGCAAACGCCAGCACGCTCACCAAAAGCATGAGAGTATAAGTGCGTTGAGATGCAGCGTTGGAGCGAGTGGGTACAGTGGGTGCCATATTAGGATCGAGTTGTCGCGTGGCGGCGACAATCGGATTTGTTGGCATGGCAACAAGGGTCGTGGGGTTTCCTAAAACCGTCTCACATTGCCAGCACCGATCCGTATCGCTTGCATCCTGATTTCCTGCTCCGCAGTGCGGGCATTTTACTGTCGGCATTGCCTGTTGCTCTCCTTGCAGTCCGAAGGAACAATTCGGCAGGGGACACGCGCATTCCTTCTCGCTTTTTATAGTACCACATTTGCAACCGCCTTCATTGCGCCTCGCAAAAACGTAACAGTTCAGGGTTGTGGGAGTAAACTACAAAAATCGCTACTTTTGATCATGCTTCGAGATTGAGGCAGAGAGCCACAAGGCTGATTTGAACGAAAATTCCCACAACCCTGAACTGTTACGTGATTTATCTGTTCCAAATCAAGCCGGATGCTGTCGAGAAATCCACGTTCGAAATCTACTCCAGAAGCAAGAACCACATAAGAAGCGGCGTCATCTATGCAGTCGAATTAAAAGCGTTTGCTTCCGCTCCTGCGAAATGATCTGAGAGGGAAAATCAGATCAACCTCGTATGAACCCGCGTCCGAAGGACGCTTGGCGGAACGCCATTTCAGGCGGGGGTTTACAACCCTCGACGAACGAATGTCCGAAGTTTAAGCGATTTCTCTATTATTCGGCTTGAGCAGAGGTCGGGCGCAGCAATTCGGACGAAGCATGACTGGGATGCGACTTGCCGGAAATGGGACGCAACAGTTCGTTGGGAGCGACGGGAGCCGCCGCGCCCCGTAGCAGAGTTTGACGCATAGCATCTTGTTGGGCGCGTTCCCGCAGTATCGGAATCAAGAAGCGGGCATATTCGCGCAGGGCGTGTTTGTCGGCGTCGTGACTCGGCGGCTGAGTCGCCAAGTGCATCACGTTGGGCAGGGCGCGTCCGTCTCCGATAGCGTGCAGGGCTTCGAGAGCATAGCGGGCAAGCGTAAAATTCGGTTCTTCGACCAGCGACGCCAACTGCGGCACGGTTTCGGCGGGCAAAAGGTGCGCCTGTTCCATGCGAAGGGTTCCGACACGCGGCACAATTCTTAGCAACGCCGACGCTGCCGACGCAGATAGGGCGGTATCGCCGCTGTGCATAATAGAGATCAGCGGGGCAATAGCACGCGGATCGCCGATACAGGCTAAGGATTCGACACAGGCTTGGCGCAGTGTCGTCGCATAGGAAACTCCCTTCATCGGGGAATCGCCCCATCCGGTTCCGAATAAGTTGTTGGAAGCGTTGGGCGCGACGGCACAAATTACAACCACAAATGCCCCGAAAACGATACCCAATACCCCCACAACCGACCAATAAATTCCTTTCTCCAGTATCGCCTCGCGCTGTTCTGAGCGAATCGCCGCCAGCAGAATGGGAACCGCCCGACTGTCCGACCAATCGCCCAACGCAATAATCGCTTGAAGCCGCTCTTTTTTGTTTTTGTGATTTTGTGCCGCAAGAAGCAGACGGCAATACGCGGGTTCGCCCAATATCCGCAAGCAATCGCGTGCTTCTGTGTGGAGGAGCGGGTCTTGCAGGGCGCGAATCAAAATGGGAACGACAATCGGATGACGCAAGCGAGTGACTTCGCGGACTTCCTGAACTGTGCGAACGCGCCCGCGCTTCACCAATGAATTCCGCAAAACGTCGGCAAGCGGCGGCGGTTCCGTCCCCTGCACTGTCGGCGACGGATCATAGCACGCCGACCACGAGCCGGGAGACGGGGTATTCGGTTGTTCCTCCGAGTGGTGATTCATATTGCTGTTACGCTCGAAACGTCGCGGTTCATTTCGCACTGCGCTGCATCTCTTCGACTTTGCCGCGCACGGCTTCGCGGTCTTCGGCAGAAATCCCAAAACCCTGCAAAACAGTGTATGCCATCACTTTATTGCCCGCCGCGTTCATGTGAACGCCGTCGGTGGTGAGCAGGTTGTCGCGTGCGCCGGTGGTTTCGCGATATGCCGCAATCACTTTTTGGAACGGTTTCTGAAAGTCAACAAAGGTTTGACCGTGATTCCTTGCGAGGCGTTTCAGAGAAGCGTTGTAACTCGCCGTTGCCTTATTCGGCTTACTTTGTGCGTCTTCGTAGATGACAGTGGTAGACAGCACCACAATTTTCGCCCCTGCCGCCTTTCCCTGCGTGATCATCTCCTCGACATTTTGGGTATAGGCATCTAACTTGATCCCGTTCTCTCCATTGCCATCAGGAATTTCGCGGTTGTTGGCGAAATCATAATATCCGTGCCAAACATCGTTGACGCCCACACTGATCGTGATCAAATCCGGCTTCTTGTCGAGAACGTCTTTCCGGTATCGCGCCAGCATATCGTTAGACTTATGCCCGGAAATTCCCGCGTTGACGACTTCGATATTCGCGGACGGATATAACTCTTTGAGGTAGGCGCGAATGAGCCACACATAGCCACCCCGTCCTTCGCCGCCCTCAGTAATACTGTCACCAAGCATGACGATTCGCTTGACCCCTTGCAATATCGGCGGAATCTCTGTGTCCTGTGCGTGCGTATTCGCTGTCGCCATCAAAAACAATCCTCCCAATAAAACGCCCATCAGTCCCAATTTTTGCATCTCAATTTTTTCCTCTCAAAACAGTGTCTCTGTTACGCCGCAAAATCCAAAACAGGCGTTTCGACGACGCGCACAGGTTTGTAGTCGCCCCAAATCATCTGTTGAATGCGTTCGACTGTTTCCGGTGCAAAGAGCTGCTCACCGGTTTCCACGCACACGCGAACAGGAACATTTTCAATCAAATAAAAGCGTCCCTCAACCTCCAAGGTGTAGGTTACTGTCTGTTCTGAAAAAGTCTCCGTTATCGTTTGGTTTGTCATGTTTCTGCCTTTCGTCTGCATTGCCGAACGACCCAATCACCCAATTACCTAATCTGTCCATTGCCCCGCACAATCGTTTTATACGTTGTCAGTTCCGCAAGCCCGACGGGACCGCGTGCGTGCAATTTCTGTGTACTGATGCCGACTTCCGCGCCCATGCCGAACTCCGCCCCATCGGTAAAGCGCGTCGAAGCGTTGACATACACGCACGCCGCATCAATCTCGTTCACGAACCGCTGACTCGCCGCGTAGTCCTGCGTGACAATTGCCTCGGAGTGTCCAGTTCCATAGCGCGAGATATGCGCGATTGCCTCGTCCAATGAATTCACAATCCGAACAGCGATGATCGGCGCGAGAAATTCCGTTTCCCAATCCGTCTCCGTCGCCATCTGCGCCTCTGCGATAAACTCCATTGTGCGCTCACAGCCGCGAACTTCGATGCCGCCTTCCCGCAACAGGTCGCCGAAACGCAGCAGGATTTTACACGCCGCTTTGTCATGCACGAGCAGAGTTTCCATCGCATTGCAGACCGACGGGCGCGAGGCTTTGGCGTTATAGGCGATTGCAAGAGCCATCTCGACATCGGCGGATTTGTCAATATAAACGTGGCAGTTGCCGCCGAGCGAAGTCAGCACCGGAACTGTTGCGTTCTCCATGATACTCTTTTTGAGACGATCACCGCCGCGTGGAATCAGCAGATCGATCTCGCCTTCCGCCCGCATCAATATCAATGCCGCTTCGCGCTCCGTTGTCTCGATGAATTGGAGGCTGCCGATAGGCAAACCGTTCGCCTCGCCCGCCGTCCGCATCAGTCGCGCAAGTATCATATTCGAGTGTATCGCCTCCGAGCCGCCGCGCAATATCGTCGCGTTTCCGGCTTTCAGGCACAAGCCCGCCGCGTCCACAGTCACATTCGGGCGGCTCTCATAAATCACCGCAATTACCCCAAGCGGAACCCGCACGCGCTGAATCTCCAAACCATTCGGGCGTTTCGAGCCGCTCAACACTTCGCCGACAGGATCGGGCAGACCCGCCACGTCGCGCAGACCATTCGCCATATTGCCGATGCGTTCCGGTGTCAGCGTCAGGCGATCAAGGAGAGTCGCGCTCAGTTCCCGCGCTTTTCCGGCTTCAATATCGCGAGCGTTCTCCGCGAAGATCGTCTCGACATTATTCTCCAAAGCGTCCGCCATACTTCGCAACGCCCGATTTTTCGCGTCCGTGCCGACATTCGCCAATAATCGTGACGCCGCTTTTGCCTCGCTGATCTGTGCTTTGACTTGCTCCACAACTCACTCCTCACCGGAACGGGGAATTTCAATACCCGGTTTCTCCAAAAATACTGTACAGTATAATATAGGCGATTGGGTGCGGAATCTCCTGCTCGATATGCCAAAATAGACAGTGGGAATGGGAATATGCGCCATTCTTACAGCGCGACAGTCTCACAGCGGGTACT
>CAZPZP010000043.1:0-13186 GCA_964591025.1 uncultured Chthonomonadaceae bacterium | reverse complement strand
GTATTTTCAATGCCCGCACAAGAGGCAAATTCATAGCAACGAGATTTGGACAGCAACAATGAATTTCTCGTGCAGGTCTCGTTCCGCCATGCCGTGCTTCGCACTCAATTCTAAAGCATTACGGACACTCTCGAAAGAGGGGAATTTCGTCCGCAGGACGTCTGTTTTTTAGGCGGGTACGTTTTTGTACCCGCAGGGGACTCTTCCGCCTCTGCACACTCCCCCAAGCGCGGCTCTCGTCAGCAACTCGGTTATTAGACGGCTGACAACCTCTCTACGCAGAGAGAGGGGATACTACTAATAATCCGTTCGCGTGAAGATTGGTGTGTCTTCAATCTCATAAGCACGCTAAAATTCAGGCTAATAGAATATTAAGTACCAAAGCAAAAGTCATGCAGCATTTTTGAGGGTATCGCAAGTTCAAGAGTCGACGCCAAATACCCGATGACTTTTGCACGATGACTTACTACAGTTGGAAGGCATTTTGGTCATGTGTCGGGTGGACACTTTATCTCTGCTACATACACACTCACTTCAGAGCGTATGGGTTCGGAGCATAGGAGAACATTTTCGGGATATGCTGGGTAATTAAAGGACGGGGCGGATCAGAGTTTCGCAGGCGTTTTCGGTGTCGGTGGCGGCGGCGGCGCGAAGCATTTCATCGGCGGAAGCGGGCAAGGCAGAATAACGCAGCAGAGTGGTTCGGGCGGTCTCATCCTGTTCGCGCTCAGTGAGGATAGGCAGGACGCGCTTTGCCAGTTCGGTCACCTCGCCGTGATGGTTCGCCTCAATGACGGCACGAACATATTTTGCGGCTTGTCCATTGCCAGTAAGTTCCAACGCTTGGAGCAGATTTTGAGCAAAGAGAAGGTGCAACTTGACTGCCGTTGTCATGTTCGGATGCAAAATGTTGGGTTTGAGAAACTCATCGCTGGCTTCCAAAGCGCGGCAAAGTTCATCGGTCGTTCCGGCGGGCATCGCGCCGTAATAGTCGGGCGTCAACTGTGTCAGCAATGACGCAAATGTCGTCTGAATTTGTCCCTGCGTGACGGCATCGGCTTTAAGGGAGGCGTGTGCGACAGTTCCGAGAAAGCGCGGGTCGTTCCAGCGACGCAGAGTATGCAAGGCGGCTTTTTGGATTTGTTTTTCCTGAAAATTACTGATACACATTGAGAGCGGCAGGAGGAGAGGCGTAAGGAAAATTCCAGCGACACCTCCCAGAAGCGAGCCAAAAATAATCCCCGTGAATATACCGGCAAATGAGAAATTCCCTAATACCCATTGAAAAAACAGCGGCATAAACAACGACCCGCTGAATACTGTCGTGCGAATGATAAGCAACCCGGAGCGGCGCAGTTCCTGCAAGGTGCGTTTGTGGAACGGTTCGGCAGAAAATGCCAGATTGCAAATGCTCTGCTGCGCCCATTCCGCAAAAACGAAATCCGGCTTGGTAAATCCCAATATCCAAACTGCCAAAACTTCTGCTTTCCAGTCGTGTTCGCTGAGGGGGCGGGCAAGGACATTCAGGCAGCATTGGGCTTCATCGTCGGTAGGGCGGAAGCCGTCGCAGCAGGAACGGGCGATATTGACGAGAATTGTGTCGGTGGTTCGCGGGCGGAATTTGGCAATCCATTCCTGTTCGGCTTGGTTGGGCAGGAATTCGTCGGCGATCCGTTCGGTAGAACGCGGCGGCGTGATTTTCATCATATTTGCTCCGTATCTGTTGGAGCGTTGGCGGCGCGGACAAGTGTTGTCGGATTGGATTGCGACACGGTTTCGAGGGCAGGGCGCAGAAGCTGCTCTGGTGAAGCGGGCGGCATGGCGGCATGGCGCAATAGCATTTCGCGGGCGTTTTCGTTGGTACGGCGTTCCTGCAAAATCGGCAGGGCAGCCCACAATGCCTGTTTGAGCTGTGGCGTTACGGAAGATTTGAGAAGTTTTTCAACCACAACCGCCGCGTGTCCGTCCCCGATTTTCTCCAACGCTTCTGCAACGCGCAGGGCAAGTGTGTGATTTTCGGTGGACACTGAGAGCCATGCCGCCTCATATTTGAGAATGCGGCACAGATCGGGAACAAGCGACGCCGAAAGCGTCCCATAGTGTTCGGGCGTCAGTTTAGCAAGCAGAACGTCAAGAGTTCCGCGTGCCGGACCTGAAGTCATCGGAGACGATTCGAGTGCCATTTTCGCGACAAGATCGAGACTTTCCACGCCGCCCAGTGTTCGCAACGCCCGCACCGCCGCCGCCCGAACCTCGTGATAGTGATCGGCGTCTATCATCAGCGAATACGGCACAACGAACGGAGTCAGCAAGACTCCGAGAAACGCGATGAGACTGGACAGCCAGATAAGGACATAAGGCAATGACGGCGTCCATATATCAGCCGAGGCGTTCCCTATCAGAGAAGCAACAGCAATTACGCCGCCGATGAAAGCGAGCGGCAATACCCATTTACCGACACGCATCGCGGAATTCCAGAAGCGACTGAGCCAACTCGCCGAACCCGCTTCACCGTATCTGCCGATAATATCGTAGAGCTGCGAAACGGTGCGGATGCGCTGACTTTCATCAAGAGCGGCGCGGCTTAATGCCCACGTCGCAATGATTTTTTCGCGCCAGTGGAGTTCGGAGTTCCGCATCAAACTGCCGCGCAACAGTTCAAAGATTTCCGGCGTGTGGGCTTCGGAGCGGAGCTGTTCGTCTGTGAGATGCCGCAGTGACTTGATTTTGCGGAGATTGGCGAACAGCGGTGCAACATATGCCTCGCTGTCCAATGCCGACGTTCGTAATGGCGTCAAGGAGCGTTCAATGGCTTCCCTTTCGCCGTTGTACATGGCAGGAATGGTTGGGAACGTGGTTTGCGGTTGTTGCGGTTCGTGTTCGAGCATAGGTTTACTCTTGATACGAGTGAAATCACTGAAATTGATCCCCTTTCCCTGCCGTTTTATGGAACGAGAGTCAACTGATTGGCGGCGGCAATTTGCGCCAGATAGGGGCGCAGAAACGGATCGTCCAAGCGCAGAACGCGATCCGGCGGACATTCCAGCGCGTTTTCGGCTCGCTCATACAAGACAAACGCCTCTTCGTCGTTGTGCGCGTTATACCAAACGATCCCGTCCGGTGTGCCGTATTCCGCCTGTTCGTAAAAATGCCGCGACCATGTCTGCGAAACGGCATGATCGGGGATTTTGCCAAGGGCGGCGACAGAACCTGCTCGCATCGCGCCGCTGTCCCGTAAATCCAAGAGTCGGATTTCTCGTATCAGGCGCGGCATTGCGAGAGACCATTCGCCGCAGACGATTAGTCCCGTATCGCCGAAAACTTCCACAATACAGCAGGACAATGTAAGACCGCCGTAATAGATGCCGCGTTCAGTATCTGCTTGAGGCGCATTCGAGATAATGCGCTGATGATCGAACCGCAGTAAGGGACCAAAATACCGAAACGAGATCGCCGTCGCGTTGTGCCGTGTCGGATCGAATAATCGAAAGAGATTCGTCTCGGCAGGAAGTGTGAGGAAGACGGGATTGGGCGCACGACTCGGCGGCGGTAAACTGAGGCGAACCAATCAATTCACCCCCACACGATGTGCAAGCGGAACCAATCTTTCGCTTTGACCGGCTTGCGCTGTCTCCAGCGGCGTTTTGCCTTCTAAATCAGGGTGAGGACGCACGAACCACGCGACTTTCTCCAGTGCTGAAACTTTCAACGCCTTGAGAATCTCCGGCAGTCCCTCAAAAACATCATCGGAACCCTTTGCATCGAACTGCCAGCGGGGAAATCGCAGACCGCCTCGCTCTCGAACCGCCAACAATGTTCCGGCTTTGGCGCGGTCATGAGGCGTTTGTCGTGTTGTGCCGAGCAGTTGCGCGACTTGCGGAGCCGAGAGAGTGTCCTGCAATAACTCCTGCCGTTTTTGGAAGTGACGCGCAATGCTTGCCATCTCGTATTCCATACGCTCTTGATCAGTAAATGTCTGTGTCTGTGTCAAGAACTCACGAACGGTGGAGCCTTCTGCTGTTGGCTGCGGCGGTGTCAGGGCTTGCTCTAAGTGTGCGGCGATTCGCTCCATTTCCTCCGGTGCTGCTATTTCTCGAAACACGCGGAATACAGCGATACTGCGCTCGAACGCACTGCGATTGCGCCGCTGAGTTGTTGCATTGGTTTTTGCTTTTGTCGGTAACTCTCTCACTATAGCTATCCCCTCGCCTATTCTTACTTCCCTTCTTATACCATAAAATGTAAGAGATGTCTACCACGAAAAGCCGTTACAGAGGCAGAGGGCGTATCGAACAGCACAAATCGAGTGGATGTGACTCCGACGAAACCATGAGTTCGGGATGGCTTCGGGCGTCTGAAAGCAGAGCCTCCGAAATTTCCAGAAATTGGGTGTCGGCGGTGTTGCGGATTCGCGCCAAGCGAACCTCGTGAGGGTGACCTCGCCCGCACGTCGCGATGGCAGTCCGAACGCAGTCTTCGCCCGTCGGCAGAATCAATGGCAAGCGTCCGCGCAGGATTCCGCCTTCGCCGCTGGTTCGGAGGTTGATATAAGTGGCTTCCCAGTCGGCTTTGGCGATCAGTTTTTGGGTGGTCAAGTCCGCCAAGCCCAAGGCAGTCGCGTTGCCATGTGAAGCGGCGGTCAAATCCAAAACGGCGATAATCCGAATATTGGGACCGCCCCATTCGACTTCGACGATACTGGGCATAAATCCGCGTCCGATGACGTGCGTATCCATACCCGCCCCGCTGATATTTTTGCCCATTTCATCTATAATCAGCACGTCGAGATTCTCGAAGGGAATACGCGGCAGCAACGCACGGGCGCGACGAAGCAGAGCCTTTTCGGGTTCCTGCGCGATTCCTTCGGGGGGAAGAGCGTGGATTTCGCAGGTTTTGCCCTGCGAATTTTCGATGAGGGCAACCCCGCCGAGTATGGGCAATCGGGCGGCGTTATGAAGTGCGATACGCGGCATGAGATGGCGCAGTCCTTGCGCTCCGTGCCGATGAACCGACTCCGCACCATGGCGTTTGCCGAGTCCGATGACGCTCATTTTGGCGATGCCGCTTTCGATCTCGCCGGAAAAATCGGTATGCGGTTTGATGCGGTTGATGAGGAGAATGGCGTCGGCGGCAAGGGCGTTGATGTCGCAGAAGATCGGTTGTCCGGCATACTCTCTGCCGTCTTCCATGCCGAGCCGCCCGATCTCTTCCACTTCCATTGTTGCTCGAATCTCTGCCCCAACCGTTTCCGCCGTGACGCCGTATTCCTCTAAAACCGAGATTTGCCCTTCCGGTGTCGCGCCGCCATGACTGCCCATCGCGGGAATGATAAACGGATTCAGACCCGCCGTTTTCAGTGTCCCAATAACGGCTTTGACCACCGGAACGAGATTGTCCAGCCCGCGACTGCCGACTCCGACTGCTACCGAAGCCCCTTTTGGGAGCGTTCGGGCGGCAAGCAATTCCTGCACGGCTTCTATGGTTTGCTGTGCGACGGCATGAGATGTCAAGGCGGGCGTGGAACTGGCTTGCTCGACAGTCCAAACCTCTGGCAGTGGCACATCGGGATAAGTGAAAATCTCTAACGGCAAATCAATTTGCATGGTATACGCTCCATAGGAAAATATGAGAGGGATATTCGGCAAACGTGTTGAATTTCCTGCTTGATAGGCAAAACTCGGCAAAACAGAGGAATCTGAGTTATGTGAAACGAACTATGCGGCAAAGCGACTAAACTCAATAATTGCCGTCAGTGCCGGAGGTTTTCAACCCCCGTCAGGAAAAAACAAGCGTCTTTCAGACGCGATACGTTGCAATTTGTGGTAATGTGCGTCTGAAAGACGCTCGTACTTTAACAGGCGGGTACTTTCAGTACCCGACAATCTTGCTATGAGACATAACATTTTCTTTCACCAAACACTCAAACAGGGCATTCTCCTTTTTATGGGAATATGCTGTATCGCTTCCAGCGTGCGTGCCGACAGCCCGAAACCCGCGCCTGTGGTCACCAAAGTGGACTATGCCCGCGACGTGCGCCCTATTCTTGCCGGAAACTGCTTCGCCTGTCATGGGCAGGACGATAAAGCGCGTGCCGCCGGATTGCGCCTTGATCTGCGCGAGGGAGCCGTAGGTAAATCGGGTTCAGGGCGTGCCGCGATTGTGCCGGGCAAACCGGATGCCAGCCCGCTCTTCCAGCGCATCAAAACCACGGGCGCACTCCAGATGCCGCCCGCGCATTCCGGCAAAAAGCTGACGCCGCACGAAATCGCCACACTTCGCAAATGGATCACGCAGGGCGCACCATATCGGGCGCATTGGGCGTTTATCAAACCGCAAACGCCTTCACTGCCCCAAGTCAAAAATGCGGCATGGGCAAAAAATCCCATTGATGTCTTTATTCTGTCACGCTTGGAGCAGGAACGACTGCAACCCTCACCGGAAGCGGATCGTCCCGCCCTGATCCGCCGCGTCTCGCTCGATCTGACCGGACTGCCGCCAACGCCAAAAGAAGTCGAAACCTTTGTGTCCGATAAATCGCCCAACGCCTACGCCAAAGTCGTGGATCGGTTGTTCGCTTCCCCGCATTATGGCGAAAAATGGGCGCGAATGTGGCTCGATCTCGCTCGCTATGCCGATTCAGCGGGCTATGGCTCCGATCCGTTGCGTCCGAATCTGTATCCGTTCCGCGATTGGGTCATCGCCGCCTTTAATCGCAACCTGCCGTATGACCAATTCACCATCGAACAGATTGCCGGCGATCTCCTGCCGAATCCGACACGCGATCAATTCGTTGCGACAGGTTTTCATCGCAATACCATGACCAATACCGAAGGCGGAACGGACGACGAAGAATTCCGCATTGCGGCGGTCAAGGATCGGGCGATCACCACGTCGCAGGTTTGGATGGGGTTGACGATTGGGTGCGCTCAATGTCACACGCACAAATATGATCCGCTGACGCAAAAAGACTTTTATCGCTTTGCCGCGTTTTTTAATCAGACGGAAGACTTCGATCAGCCCGACGAACGCCCGACGATGCCGCTCCTCACCCAAGAGCAAACACAGCGTATCGAGATGTTGAAGGGCGAAATCGCCGCCCTGAAAGCGAAAGCCGCGACAATGCCGGAACTCAAAGCGGAAATCGAAAAAAAGAAAAAAGAGCAGGACGCCATCAAGCCGCTTGCGTATCCCGTGATGCGCGAAGTTGCCGCCGACAAACGGCGCGAATCGTTTGTCCTGACCCTCGGCAACTTTTTACAGCGCGGCGAAAAAGTCGAAGCGGCTACGCCCGAATCGTTCCCGAAACTGCCGCTGAACGCGCCACTCAATCGGCTCGGCGTGGCACAGTGGCTCGTCAGTCCCGAAAATCCCATGACTGCGCGGGTTGCAGTCAATCGTTTTTGGGCGCAGATTTTCGGCATGGGGCTTGTGGAGACCGAAGAAGATTTCGGATTGCAGGGCAGTCTGCCGGTTCATCCCGAACTGCTCGATTATCTGGCGGTGCGCTTTAGGAATCCCGCCACTGCCGCACCTTCGGGACTGCGTTGGGATATGAAAAAATTACTGCGGCTTATTGTGACTTCGGCAACATACCGCCAATCATCCCAAACCACGCCTGCACTGATTGAAAAAGACCCGCGCAACCGGCTGCTGGCACGCTTCCCGCGTCAACGATTGGAAGCGGAACCGATACGTGATCAAGCGTTGGCTCTCAGCGGACTGCTGAGTTCGAAAATCGGCGGCGCGTCGGTCTTTCCTCCGCAGCCTCCCGGAATGTGGCAAGCGGCGTTCAATGGGGATCGTACCTGGCAAACCAGCACGGGCGAAGATCGGTATCGGCGCGGATTGTATACATTTTGGCGGCGCACCGTTCCCTATCCGAGTATGGCGACCTTCGACGCACCAAGCCGCGAAATCTGCACCATGCGGCGATTGCCCACCAATACCCCGCTTCAAGCACTGGTCACGCTCAATGATCCGGTTTATCTCGAAATGGCGCAGGCTTTGGGGCGGCGTATCGTCAGGGAAGGCGGCGCAACCGTCGAAAGCCGTGTCCGCTATGCCCTGAATTTGGTAACCGGACGCCCCGCACGCCCGGAACAAGCGGCGACATTAATTCAACTCTATACCGAGGAGTTGGCGCACTATCGCACCACTCCCGACGACGCCAAAAAACTGGCAACCGAGCCGCTTGGCACGTTGCCCGAAGGTATGGATATGGCGGAACAAGCGGCGTGGACGGTGATTGCAAATGTGCTTCTCAATCTCGACAGTGTGTTGACGAAAGGTTAATGAGGCGATGGATTTAGAACTGGAACAAGCACGAGCCGTCACGCGGCGCACTTTCTTCGGGCAAGGCTTGGGACTCGGTGCATTGGCACTCGGCGGTCTCATGGGCGACGCCCTCGCGCAGGGAACAGGAAAATCCCAACGACCTAACCCGCTTGCTGTGAGAAAACCGCATCATTTGGCGAAAGCAAAATCGATCATCTATCTGCATATGTCGGGTGCGCCGCCGACGCTGGATATGCTCGACTATAAGCCCAAACTGGTGGAATTGAACCAACAGCCCTGCCCCGAATCACTGCGAAAAGGTGAACGATTTGCCTTTATTAAGGGAATTCCGACGATGCTCGGCACGCCTTATAAGTTTCATCAGCATGGGCAAAGTGGCGCATGGATCAGCGAATTGCTGCCGCATACGGCAAGTATCGCAGATGATATTGCGATTGTCCGCTCGATGAATACCGATCAGTTCAATCACGCGCCCGCCGAAATGTTTCTGTATACGGGCAATGCCAATGCGGGCAATGCGTCACTTGGTTCGTGGCTGACGTATGGCTTGGGTTCGGAGAATCAGGATTTGCCCGGTTTCGTCGTGCTGATCTCCGGTGGAACCGACCCAACGGGCGGCAAAAGCCTGTGGAACAGCGGATTTCTGCCTTCTGTCTATCAGGGCGTGCAGTGCCGTTCTGCGGGCGAACCGATTCTGTTCCTCAACGATCCGGCTGGAATGTCGCGCCAAACGCGCCGCCACAGTTTGGACGCTCTGGCACGTCTCAATGAGATGGAAGCCCGGCAGATGGGCGACCCGGAAACCCTGACCCGTATCGCGCAATATGAACTCGCCTATCGGATGCAGATCGCGGTTCCGCAGGTGATGGATATTGCCAAAGAGCCGAAATCTATCTTGGAAATGTACGGCGCGGAGCCGGGCAAGCCGACTTTTGCCAACAACTGTCTGCTTGCGCGGAGATTAGTGGAAAAGGGCGTTCGCTATGTTCAGTTATACGATTGGGGCTGGGATATTCACGGCACTGGTCCCGGCGACGACCTGATGAACGCCTTTCCGAACAAATGCCGGGAGATGGACAGGGCAGCAGCAGCACTGATCAAAGACCTCAAACAGCGCGGACTGTTAGACGAAACTCTGGTGGTATGGGGCGGGGAATTCGGGCGAACTCCGATGAATGAAGCGCGGGGCGGCTCCAAATATCTCGGACGCGATCACCATCCGCATTGTTTTTGCCTGTGGATGGCGGGCGGCGGCATCAAGCCCGGCATCGTTCATGGCGAGACCGATGAATTCGGTTACAAAGTCGTCCGCGATAAAGTGACGATCCGCGACCTGCAAGCCACTATTCTGCACGTCATGGGGTTAGACCCGCACCGTCTGAGTTTCCCGTATCAGGGATTGAACCAACGCCTTATCGGTCCCACAGAGGAAGCCGTCATTCAGAAAGCCTTGCTCGCCTAAATGCTCTGCAAAATTTTATTCTTGCGGTGATGACATTGTCGGTGCAATACTCACTGTGGCGATTCGGGCTAACGCTTGCTTGATACGGTCGAAGATTTTATCCGTATCGAATGGCGGACGCCCAAATATCTCAGCATGAGCCGGATTAGCGGGAAGAGGAACGGGTTCTACATCGACAAAATACACCTGCCCTGTCGAACCGTGCGTCGTCGCGAGTTGACGTATCTCGGCAGCGACAAGAGAAAGAACACCGCTCCCAGAACGGAAACGAGCCTGCGTATCACTCGCTCCGTTGGGACAAAATGTACCGCGTTCAACCGAAGGACGCCGCCCTACATCGTTGAAGGCGATACTGCTGATACGATACCCACCCTGACCATCTGAAGGGAAAAAGCGTGCCTCGTTTAGAACAGCACGATAGAGAATCTCGTCATCGGCGACGGGCATTTCAGGCATAATGTTCTCTGTACTCATACGGCTTGAGATTCCTCTTGATACAGCCAGCGCGACAAGGCAATGAAATCGCAGATTCGACTCAATTCGCCGTCTTCCATCTCATTGAAAATATCATTACCCCACGATTTGAGATACTCAACTTGATTCTCCGAGCGCACGAATACAGTCAGAGTACGCTGTTCCTGCCACCACTCCAGTGTGATCTGTCCGCGTTCATTGGAACCGATATGCGGCGGTTTCCATGCCACGCCGCGTGCCAGTGCATCCGCTTGCAGCAACGCCAAAACTTCACGCGCATAAGTAATCAGGGCAGACGAGGGTGCAGGAGAACCGAAACCGTCCCAGTTATCCGTTAATGCTTCTAGTCCTGCGAAGGTCTCATTGAGTTGGCGCGATGTGAGGAGATTGTCTTGTTCCGGCACAATGATAATGGGAATCAGATGTGTGGAACCGTCGGCTTCCTCACGCACGGCAAAACGCTTTCCAGCATATTTGCTCCCCAGAGCCACACGCCCCTTATTGTCCGCAACTTTTAGATCGTCCGCGAAATTTTGTGTGAGTCTCATTGCGTTTCCTCCTCATAGTGGGAATTTCCCACGATATGCCTCTATTTTACCCTGTTGTTCTGATATACGGTGGTAGATTTTCAACGCAATTATTCCGAAAACACAAGAGAAGGCTTCTGGTATAATAGACGTGCATTCTGAGACGGGAGGACACGGACGATTTTAGACGCAAAAGAGGCAGCAGCGCGTAAAGCGGTTGAAGCAATTAAGGACGGTATGACGATAGGGCTGGGTTCCGGCTCGACAGCGACCTATGCCATCAAAGCCATCGCGGAACGGATACAAAACGAGGGCATGGCAATTCACGGCGTTCCCACGTCACTGCACTCGTCGGAGTTGGCGCGAGAGTTGGGCATTCCGCTCTTAGACCTCTTCGATTTGGGCGAGATCGATCTGACGATTGATGGCGCGGACGAAGTAGACCCTGCCAAAAATCTGATCAAAGGCGGCGGCGGGGCGTTATTGCGTGAAAAATTGGTGGCGGTTGCCAGCAAGCAGCGCATCGTGATCTGCGACGAGACGAAACTGGTCTCGCATTTGGGCGAATTTCCTTTGCCCGTCGCGATTGTGTCGTTCGGGTGGCGCACAACCCTGCACCGTCTGCGCGAGATTTGCCCCGAACTCTATCTTCGTTCCGACAAAGTCAATGCGTCACTGCCGTTCGTCTCCGATGACGGGCTGTATATCGCGGATTTGCCGATGGATATGATCGCCGATCCTGCCGCATTGGAAGCGCGACTCAAGTCCGTGACGGGCGTTGTCGAGGTCGGCTTGTTTGTCGGAATGGCATTGCGAATCATTGTCGGCAAAGAGGACGGCACAACCCGTGAGTTAGGGAACAGTTGACAGCGAACAGGACACACCCTGACCACAGAGGCACAGAGGAAGCACAGAGAATCCCTTCAAGAATCTCGGTGCTTCTTTGTTGTTCGTGAATTGTTTTCGTGTCTTTTCGTGTTCTTTCGTGTTCTTTCGTGGATCAGAATGCATTGTCCTGTTCCCTATCAGTGCGGTTTCGGGAGTGGTTTGGCGGCGGTTCCCATCTCGCCAAAACTTTTGGCAACGTGATCAGCGTACCATTTGGTTTCAGCGGCTCGGTCTGTCTCACGGGGCGTAACATCGCCGACGTTTGCCTGAGTGACCGTTTCTGTGCCGACATTGATCCAGCCTTTCGGCAGGGGCTTTTTGTCGCGCAAATGCTGCACCAACGCCAATACTGGCAGATAACCCTGCAAATAAGGATGCTGTCCGAGGCTGACCTGTGCGGTTCCGGCTTTAAGGGCGTCGAGGGTTTCGGTATTGAGATCGTAGCCGCCAATGAGCCATTTGCCGCCGGAGCGCGTTTTGAGTTTGGACAGATTCGGCACATCCATCGAACACAATCCGACTGCCGCGATCATAGCGGGATTGGCAATCGCCTGATTTTCCCATGCCGAGTAGTTGGCGGTATTCTCCGTGCCGACATCTTTGGCATCGGTGACCGTATACTTCGAGCCTTCGAGTCCCTTTCTGAATCCCTTGTAGCGTTCTTCCAATACCAAAACGCCCGGCTTGCAGATTCCCGCGAGAATTTGACCGTCGGTTTTGCCGCTCGCCGCGAGTTGCTTGGTAAGTTCTTTTGCCAGTATGACGCCGCTCTCGTATTCGTCCTGCCCGAACCACGCTTCCGACGCCGAGCCGTCACTGGTGATATTCGCGGTCACTACGGGAATTTTGGCACCCATCGCCTCTTGGATCGGCTTGACCCAAACCTCTCCGGGCATCGGAATCACGACGAGAGCATCCACTTTCTTCTGAACCATACTCTCGAACATCCCAATTGCCTCCGTCGCCTCGAAACCTGGCGGACCAACAACCTCGACTTCGACGCCCAACGCCTTGCCCGCATCTTCCGCGCCGCGCTTGATTACCTGCGTGAAATCGTTCAAGCCATGCAGCACATAGCCGATCTTGATTGTCTGCTTGCCATTGGTTGGCGGGGTTGCGGTGGAATTGTTGGGCGTAGTCGCCGTCTCACTGGGCGCGTTATTGCAGGAACTTAGCAGAACCAACGGCAATGTCAGCAAGGTATACGCAGAACGTCTCATAACGGTTATTTTCCTCTCAAATCTGTCTGTATTTGATGTCTCGCACGCCGTTTCGTCATCGAAAAAGCACGCTATGCGGCTATTTCGGCAAACCACACGAAAAAACCTTGCTTGGTGTGAAGAATTTTCCGATGAGATGAGTTCAAGCCTCTGTCCCGATCTCATTCCCATTTCGTGATATCACCCCCCGCTGCGAGAGGGGAGTGATATAATAGGACAACGCCGCCGACTGCGGCATAATGGAGGCAAAAATATGGCGATCACATTAGAATTGACAGCAGAAGAGGAGCGGCGTTGGCACGAAGCCGAAGCACGCGGTA
>CAZPZP010000042.1:0-13254 GCA_964591025.1 uncultured Chthonomonadaceae bacterium | reverse complement strand
AGACGCTTGTTTTTTCCAGACGGGGGTTTAAAACCTCCGGTGCGAGAGGGGAGTTATCAAGAATCTCCGTGTCCTCCGTATCCTCCGTGGTTCTTATGGATTGTCCTGTTCCCTAATCCTTCTGTAGTGCGGGCATGGAGTTGTTCTGCTGTTTTGGGGCATGAACAATGCGGACACTGCGAAGAATGCGGTCAAAGTCGCGTGCCGATTTGAGAACGGAAGCATTGCCTTTATGAAAGAGGACAAACCCGATTTGACGCTCATAAGCCGCCACCAAAACCATCTCGACAAAACGGTTCTGGTCGCGTGCCAAGAGTTCGAGAGCCACCGCTGGTTTGCCGTCAACGACCCGCCTTCTGACACCATTACGCGCTGCACTCATCCAGCCTCCGATTTGCTGGACAAGGATAGGGTCTTGAACATTGTCGGCAATAGAGAGTATCGCGCCATCGGCACTGCGCCAAGTCGCACTTTTCTTGTTCCAAATCCACTGCACCGGAATTCGCACCGTCCAATAGGGGTCTTGGGGGGAGGAAGAATACATTGTTGTTGGGGAGGAGAGTGCGGCTCTTGACCAATTCACTTGCAGAAGTACTGCGCCCGCCACAAGAACGAGCATTGATGCAGAGATTAGGGAAAGCAGGATTTCGCGCAGACGACTGATGGGGCGAACGTCCAATACATCGGGGATCAGGAACAGGGCGACCAAGCCGCCTCCGGCAAGCCCGCCCATGTGCGCCATATTATCCACACCCGGAATACTGTAGCCCATGCCGATATTGATCGCCGTGATCGTAAGAAGATTTTTGAGGATCGAATCACGGGCTTCTGAACGCATCAGCGAACGGAAACGCAGAGGAAAAATCAAACCCGCGCCGATCAGCCCGAAAATCGCGCCGGACGCTCCAAGCGACGGATTGGCGGTTTGCATGAAACTCACAACATTGCCTGCGATTCCTGCCAGAATATAGATGATGAGAAAGCGGCGTGCGCCATAAATCTTCTCGATTTGTGTGCCAAGCCAGTAAATAGAGAGCGCGTTGGTGATCAGATGAATGGGGCTGCCATGCAGGAAAACCGGCGTCAGGAATCGCCAATACTGACCGGAGCGAATCAGGTCATTGTTTTTTTGTCCGTAGAGATCGGCGATGCTGTATTCGCCGTCAATGGTCAATGCACCGAGATTTCCGCCGCTTTGCCACCACATTACCGCGAAAATCATGGTGATCACGACGATCATGATATAGGAGACATAGGGAGAGGGCGAAGGAATTTCCTCGCCAAGTTCTTCGTCTTCCTCGTTCTGAGGCGAAGTGCTGTGCGGCATTTCGGGAAGGCGAATCGGGGCGCGTTCGGTTTCAGGCATTCTCTTCTCTCAACTTCTCTTTAAATTCAAAACAATGTTATTTTCTGCATCGGGAACTTTGTTTGCCGAATCTGCCCGTAATTAAAAACGATTTGCCGATCCGGTGAGATGTTCCCACTCCCGCCGCACCAAGCGCAGTCCATAAAGACATAACTCGAACTCTTCCGACAAATGGCGGAACAAGGGGGCATCTTCCGAGTAACGCCCCTGCTCGAAGGTCGAGACGATATAATACGACTGTTTGCCCTGCCGCGTATAATCGATCAGATGATCCAAGCGCATTTGGCAGCGCGACGATTCAAGGGCTTCGGGATAGACGCCTGCCCAAAACAGAGTGAGGTCGCCGATATACTTATGAACTTCGCGCTCCCTGTCGAACGAAGCGGCGTTGGCGTTAATGTCGGCTTCACTGAGCAGCTCCGCCACTTCACGTAATGGTTTGCCTTGGGCATCCTGAATACAGTTAAATGCATCGGAATGAGCAAAGCCCGCCAAGACCGAGGCGAGATAGACGCCAATCTCGCGCTGCAACAGTCCGAGCCTGTCAAAGAAAACGCGCTCGATCATCGGGTAAAACAGAGCCTCAAGGGGCTGTGTCGTGATGAAAGCGGAAGCCGTGATGTCGGCAGAATGATCTTTGTCCATAGTTTCAATCACCTCTACGAGAACAGAAATGGGGCGTTCGTCGTCGTCGCCGTATCCGATGATTATTGACTCAAACTACGCAAATCCTCAGCCGTGAGGTTCCTGTCCGTATCGTTGTGAGAAATCTAAGTGTTACCCTGTGGGAACGCAGAAATCTGTCCGACAATCAGTCAACTGTATATGATGAGAGGACTGTTCGCCAGCGTGCCATAAAAATCCTGCTCCACTGAACCCTGTACACAATGCGGGGCGGCGGCGGTGCTTACTTGGCACGGTTTGTGCATCGCAAGGCTGTATCGCAGTAAGAATTCGGTGTGAATCGGTGGGGAGACAAGAGGATTGCCTCTCACCGAGGGACGCCGTATCGCGAAACAGCGCATCAGTGCTTCATTCAATCTACGCTTATCGCGAATGTCCCAGAGCGGTCATCTGCAAGCCGCTCTCGAAGTCTCAGGAGGTTTATCCGTATGCGCGTATACGGCACATCGCCGCTTTACAATTATGTCGAGCTGATTTTTCGCTCGAAACGACTTTTTATCGCCTCCATCATCCTGACCACACTCATCGTGGTGGGTATGTCCAGTATGCGCTCAGGGGCGTACAATGCTCGCGCTCTGGTTGTCCTGTCTGGCAGTAAAAGCGGACAAGATGCAGAAGATGCAGCACAGCGCGGAACCGTCAAATACAAATTGAATCTGCTTAATGTCGTTCTCAAAGACCCCAAATTTATTGAGACCGCCTTCAAAGATCGCGGACTCGACAAGGGCTTGACGGAAGAAGAGTTCAAGAAGTTCGCAAAAGAGGCGACGTCTGCCATGCAGTATGCCACCGGCGAAAATATCTTGGAAATCTCCTGCCGCTGGAAGGATGCCCGTTGCGCCGACATTATCAAGGCGTTCTATGGCGCGTATTCGTTGCGCGTTTTGGAGATGGAGACCCTGCAAAATCAGTCGTCTACCAATATGCTCAAGATATTGGTAGACGACTTCCGAGGGCGTGTCGGAGCCATCGAGAAAAGAGTCGGCAAATGGCGTGAAGACCATATTGACGAACCCGTTCAAGACCCGAATGCTGCCGCGCAAGAGTATCGCTCTCGTAAGAATCAGGTAGAAGCCTATAAAGGGCAGTTGAACCTGATCCGCAACCAAAAAGAGGAAGTGAGCCGCAAACTGCAAAGCGAACCAGCAATGGTCTCCGCAGAAGTGATTCGAGACAGCAAGCGTCGCGATCCCGAATTTGCGAACTTGATTGAAAACCGCGATATCTGGAACGATAAACTGTCAGATGAACGCCGCACACATACGGAAAGTCACCCAAATGTGAAATTCGTTTTGGAGAAGATCAATGAGATCAACAATCGGATCGCCCGGATGGAAGGCAAAGCCACAAACTCGAAAAATGACAACCGTTCCATGACAAATGTACAGGAGCGGGTGACAATCAACCCCGTTTTGGTGAACCTGCAAGACCAAATGTCGCAATTGGAAATTCAAGAGCAGGGTGGGCAAGGCGAACTCGAAAAAGCAGTGACGGAACTGAATCAGGCGATGAAACGGGCAAAAACATCACCGGAAGAGATTCAGAAATTCCAAAAGATGACCGAAGATCAGGCGTTGTTTATGTCTATTCGCGACAATCTGCGGGCGAAACTACAGCAGTCCGATATAGACGCCAAGCGTGACCGCGAACTGCGTATCACCGAGATGCAGATGATCGTCGAACCAGAAGCGATTCAAGAAGAAGTTGGCAAAAAGAGCATTATGCTGTTTGCCGCCGGTCCGATTCTCGGAATCATCATCGCGTTCGCGTTCTCGCTGTTGTCGGAGACGATGGATCACTCGATCCGCACTCCCACCGAAGTGGAGAAGTATCTCGGCAAGCCGGTTCTTGCGGTTCTGCCGCGTGCCGACATTCCCAAAGGGGCGCGGCGTGCCGCTATCGGGGGCGGCGGGGGCGAAAACCGTCAGGGCATCTCGTCTTGAGGGAGTAGGGAGTAGGGAATAGGGAGTAGAGCACAAACTCGTTTTGCGTCTTTCTTCCCATTAGAGAAATCAATTGAATTGGTCTCCTATTCCCTATTCCCTATGTGGCTTTTGTAGAAGGAACGAAGTACCTGTTATGAGCAATGAGAAGGAAATGACTTCCGCCGGAACGCTGTCGCGTGTTTCGGAAGGCAGCAATGGACATAAGCGCAATGGGGGCGGAGCGCAAGGGCGCATCGTTATTCCCGAAGAATATGCTCGTCTGCACGCCGACATCGAGCGTGCCTCCAGTCCGGCTCGGTGTTTTGTTGTCGGCGTCACCAGTGCGGTCTATGGCGAAGGCAAAACGACAGTCGCTATGAACCTCGCCGGCACGATGGCGCAGAACTCGTCACAGCGCGTGGCTCTTTTGGACGCCAACCTGCGAAACTGGGACTTGCAAACGCGATTGAATCTGCCGCCGTGTCCCGGCTTGGTGGACATTTTGGAGGGCGGCGAAGACGATCTCACCAATATCATTCAGAAAACAGAACTGGACAATTTTTCGATCATTCCGGCGGGACGTGCGGCGGCAAACCCGGCGCGTCTGGCGCGTTCGCCCTTGTTCGGCGAAGTGATGAGTGCGCTCCGAATGCAGAACGATTTTATTGTGATGGATATGGCTCCGATTCTGCCGGTTGCCGACACTCGCGTTCTTGCCAATCTGGTAGATGGCATCGTGATTGTCATCCGGGCAGGCGTCACGCCGCGTGAGATTGTGGCGCGGGCAGTGGAAGCCGTCGGCAATGATCGCGTAATCGGTGTCGTTCTGAACGGAACCGAAACGGCGATGCCGCGCTGGCTGCAACGCTACTTCTCGTAAATTGCCGTGATTTTACGGGAGAGTTTGCGCCGATGTTGCCTATAATAAAGTTATTCGATTTTGCGCGAATTGGGTTCGGGGGAGTGGAGTTTGCCAACGCTGGAGAACTTACGTTTGCCGTGTTAATGCTGCTGCCCGTTCTGTTCTTTGGCGGGTGTGTGCTGTATCTGCTGCGGCTGCTGTTTCATGCGGCGTTATGGCGAAACCGAATTAGGTCGTTGGGTCATTGGGCGATTGGGTCATTGGGAAAAACATCTTTGCCTAATGACCTAATGACCCAACGCCCCAATGACCCAACGACCCGGTTTGTGCTGCTGATTCCGGCGCATGATGAAGAGTTGGTTCTGGAAGCGGCACTGGGTTCGCTGCTCCAACTGGAGTATCCGCTTGATCGGTACTCCGTTGTTGTGATTGCCGATAATTGCTCCGATAGAACCGCAGAGATCGGGCGGTTGTGCGGCGCAACAGTGCTGGAACGGTCTGATGCCACACAAATCGGCAAAGGCTACGCGCTCGAATGGGCGTTGAAGCAGAACTTGCCGGAATACGATGCGGTGGTCATTCTGGATGCCGATACCAAAGTCGCGCCAAACTTATTGCAGGCGTTTGCAGTCGGCTTGCAGAACAACGAGCAAGCGATGCAGGTGCGATATGAAGTCTTGAATGCCGACGAGAGTTGGCGTACCAAATTGATGGCGTGTGCGCTCGCGTTGGCACATATCGTCAAGCCGCTTGGACGCGAAAAACTGCGGCTTTCCGATGGACTCAAGGGCAATGGTATGTGTTTTGCCCGCTCATTGGTGGAACAAATTCCCTGGTCGGGCGCGTCTATCACAGAGGACATCGAATATACGCTTCGCTTATGTCGGGCAGGGCATCGAGTGGCGTTTTTGCCGAACACTGCGGTTTGGGCGCAAATGCCGACGACAGGGGCGCAAGCCGCCAGTCAGCGCAAGCGGTGGGAGGGCGGACGCTATCGCCTGATGACTCAAACAGCTCCGAGTTTGATGGGCGAAGGCTTGAAGCGGCGCAATCGTGTCTTGATTGATCGGGCGTTGGAGATTGTCATCCCGCCTTTCGCGGAGATGTTCGCACTGCCTGTATTGTTTTTGACTCTTTGCGCGAGTATGGCATGGGGATTACATTGGCAATCGGCGCGTTTTTTGACGTTTTTCTGGTTGCTCATTTTACTCGGTCAGTGTATTTATCTTGTAGGCGGAATGTGGGCGGCGAAAGTGCCGCTTGCGATGGCGTCGGTTTTGCTCCGCGCTCCGTTCTATATTGTGTGGAAGTTCGGGCTTTATGCGGTGATGGCGGTGACCCGTTCGGCGGGCGGCTGGAAACGCACGGAACGCCGCGAACTGTAATGATCTCAGGGCAGCATTGTCCATTCTCAACAAAATCCATCGTAGGAAGAGAACTTTCGGGTTCTCCAGATAGTGTGTAAGAACTCATGCGGGACACTGTAAGCATCTCCGGCATACCGATTGACAAGCTCGATACCGAAAAGGTATTGGAGCGAATCGAGGAATTTATTTGCAATCGCCGCTTTCATCAAGTGGCGACGGCGAATACGAATTTCCTTGTCAACGCGCTATTCGATGTGGAATTGCGCCATATTTTGCGTGCTTCCGATTTGGTGGTTCCCGATGGAATGCTCGTGGTTTGGGCGGCACGACTGCTCGGTGCGCCGTTGATGGAGCGCGTGACGGGGGCGGACATGGTTCCGCGCCTCGCCGAGATCGCCGCAAAAAAAGGCTACCGAATTTATATGCTTGGCGCGAAACCCGAAATCGCGCAAAAAGCCAAAGCCAACCTGATCGAACGCTTTCCCGATTTGCAGATTGTCGGCTGCTATTCGCCTGCGCCCGTTTCCATTGTCAAAATGGACAACGAGGGGATTTTGCAGATGGTCAAGGACGCCAAGCCCGATATTCTGCTTGTGGCGTTCGGCAACCCCAAGCAGGAAAAATGGATTCATATGCACCAAGAGCGGCTGAATGAAATCGGCGTTCCGGTGTGTATCGGTGTTGGCGGCACATTCGATTTTATTTCGGGAACAGTGCCGCGTGCGCCGCATTGGATGCAGCGATGCGGCATCGAATTTTTCTGGCGGTTTCTGAACGACCCGGTGCGCTTGGGCAAACGCTATGCCCACGATTTCCGCCATTTTATTCCCAATCTGCTTCTGCAACGATTTGCTCTCAATCGCAACGTCGAAAGCGCAAGCGGCACGCTGAAAATCGAACCGAAAGCGCAGCATACGGTGTTTCGGGTCAAAGGGACGTTCGGGCAAAAGATTCTGGTGCGATTCGAGGTCGAAGCCGATGCCGCGATTGACGCTGGAAGTCATCTGGTGATCGATCTCAGCGGCGTGACACAGTTCGATGCGTATGCTATCGGCAAAATTATCAATCTGCCGAAACGGGCATCGTTCCGCAAGCGGCGTGTTTATCTGATTCCCCCGGCGAAAGGCGCGGACAAAATTCTCAAGCATTCGTACGTTGGAGCGAATCTGTTCCATATCGCAGCGAGTGTCGAGGATGCCATTGGTGATGCTGGCAAAAGCGATGCGTGGCAATTGCGGGTGCGTGCCGATGGAGCCGTTGTGACGCTTCTGGGCGAGTTGGAACGTGGCGACACTGCCCGATTGGGAACGATCTGCGCGAACACTCTGCAAAAAGGGAAACGGGTTTTCATTGACGCTCGCGGCTTGACCTATGTCGATTCGTATCTCATGCTGACGCTGTATAAAACGGCATATCCGAACGGTGATGACAAATCGCCGTATGCCGACCGCTTCCGTATTTTGCCGGGCGAGATGCTGCAATCTGCCTTGTCCCGCGAAAAATTAACCGAGGCGTTTACCTTGATTCCGGCGTCTGAAATTGATATGTCTCCTCATCATGTTGATGAGTTTGCCGGTGAGGAAGATTCCGAAGCCGAAGCCGAAGAGACAAGCCCTGAGCCGACAGTCAATACCGTTGCGCTGTTCGCGCCGCGTTCGGGTTAGACCGTAGTTTTTTGTGATGTCCGACGAAGTTCACCCCTATTCGGAACCCGGTTCCGCGCCCATTCCCGGACGGCTTGGCAAAGTCGCCTCCGTTCTGCGCTCTGAAACCGAAGGCTGGCATTTTCGGGTCTGGTTTCTCTTTGGTTTGGCGTCGTTTTTGCCTCATTTTGCGTTCAATCGTGTCCGTATTCTCCTATATCGCCTCGCCGGAGTCGCTATCGGAGCGCGAACGACGATTTCAGGGCAAATTGAACTCTCAGGACCCGGAGCAGTTCAGCAAAAGTTTAGCGTTGGAACCGATTGTTTGATTACCGCGCCGCTGTATGCCGATGTCTGTTCACCGATTACGCTGGGCGATAGGGTTTGGATCGGGCATCATGTGGTTCTGATCACGACGAATCATGAGATCGGAACGGAACGGCAGCGGTGCGGCGGCTGGAAACCTTCCCCGATTGTCATTGGTGATGGTGTTTGGATCGGGGCGCGGGTCACGATTTTGCCCGGCGTGACGATAGGGCAGGGGGCAGTGGTTGCGGCGGGAGCGGTTGTCACCAAAGATGTCCTCCCGAATACGCTGGTCGGCGGCGTGCCGGCAAAAATACTCCGAACGCTTGAGTGAAACATTATGGCAACACAAAGCAATACCATGACACGTATACGCAGTCTGATTGCATGGAGCGGGGCAATCGCCTGTCTCGGCTACATCGGGCTGTCGGCGGGCAGATCGCCCCAAAGCGAAGCGGTGGCGCAAGTCTCCTTGCCGAGCGAAGATTTTGTTGCCTACAACGGGGGCTTGGGGATCGGTTGGGCGGATTGGTCGTGGGCAGAGCGGAATATGAGCGACACCACAGTCAAATTCGCCGGACAACCCACGATCCGAATGACGCCAGCGGATTGGAAGGGCGTTTTTCTCCATCGCGACACGTTCCGCACAAACGGCTACAAAAATCTCACCTTTCAGATTCATGGCGGTACTGCGGGCGGACAGCGAATCAACGTCTGCGCCGTCAATGCCGCCAATCAATTTCTGCCCGCCGTCGCGGTCAATTCCTATCTTGTCGGACAACGCTTACCCGCTGGTCGCTTTGCATTTTGCGTGGTTCCGCTGAAAGATTTGCGGGCGGACAATACGCAGATTTCCGGCTTCATTTTTCAGGACGCTTCCGGCACGACGCAGCCTCCCATTCATCTCGCCGATATTCGCGTCTCCACAGGTCGCCCCAAACCTCTGCCACAGCCGATTACTCTCACAGTGGATGCGGACAAGGTGATTGCCCCGATCAACCCGAATATCTATGGTCTGGCGCAATGTGATGAACGCTATCAGCGCGGACTCAATCTCAAACTGTGGCGGTGGGGCGGAAACCCTGCGACGCGCTACAATTGGGAAAAAGGCAATTGCTGGAATGCAGCCCGTGACTGGTATTTCCGCAACGGTAACTATAGTCACAACTCGCCGGAGGACAGACTGCCGGGCGGCGTTGCGGATCAAGCCATAGCAGCCGCCAAAGCGCAAGGAACCGACGTTTATCTGACCATTCCAACAATGGGATGGGTTGCAAAAGACGACAATAATGGCAACGCTTCCGAGAATGTTGCGGGTGACAGCGGACCGCCCATCGCTCCCGGCTCGGAAGCGATAGCAGGCTATGATCCGACAGCGAATCGTCAGCGCGTCTCGATTCGGTCTTTGGTTCGCAAGGGCAGTGCTTTCGCCGACCCGCCCGATTTGACCGATGATGTGGTCTATCAAGACGAATGGGTGTATCATCTGACGCGCAAATTTGGCAAAGCCGACGCGGGCGGTGTGCGCTATTATGTGATGGACAATGAGCCGGATTTGTGGGACGTAACTCATACGGATATGCACCCGACGCGCCCCGGCTATGATGAGCTGCTCCAAAGATTTGTGACCGGAGCCATGGCGGTCAAAGCCGTTGATCCCAAAGCACAGATCGGTGGGGCGTCCTCTTGGGGATGGACGGGCTATTTCTATTCGCCGCTGGATCGAGGCGATGATCGCTATGCAACGCACGCCGAACGCAAGGCGCATGGTGACGTGCCGTTTCTGCCGTGGTTTTTGCGCTCCGTCGCCGATCATGATCGCCGCGCTGGAAAGCGCACGCTCGATATTCTCGATGTCCACTATTACCCGCAAGGCTCCAACGTCTACGGAAGTGGAACCGATCCTGCCACCAATGCGCTGCGACTTCGAAGTACCCGCTCGCTGTGGGATACGTCGTATAGTGATGAGTCGTGGATCGGAACGTCCGTTCAACTGATTCCACGCTTGCGTCAATGGGTAGATAAGTTCTATCCCGGCACGAAAATCGGGATTATGGAATGGAACTTCGGGGCGGATCACACGATGAACGGCGGGCTGACAGTCGCGGAAGTGCTGGGCGTTTTTGGGCGTGAAAGGCTCGATATGGCGTGCTATTGGGCAATTCCCGGCTACGAATCGCCCGGATATTTCGCTTATAAAATCTATCGCAACGCCGACGGGCAAAATCACGGGTTCGGCGATACGGCGGTCAAAGCGGAGTCCAATACGCCGGACAAAGTCTCGTGCTTTGGCAGTCTCGATTCGACCACCGGCAAACCTGTGGTCATCCTGATCAACAAAACGCCTGAGAAATCGGCGGAAATCACGCTCAATATCAAGGGCAAGGCGTTCCAAAAGGCGTCTGTTTATCAATATAACGAGACAGACCTCAAGAAAATCGTCACTCTGCCCGATGTTAATAGCGTTCAGGGACGCATCAAAATGGTGTTGCCCGGTTATTCGATCACGTTGCTACGGTGCAAATAGTCAATAAATCCATCCCGACTCCTCCCTTCTTAAAGAGAGGAAGAAAGATTCCCCTTGTTACGAAGGAGGGGTTAGGGGAGGTTAAGGGCAGGATTATGAAGTGGGAATTTCATCTGCTGTTTATGTTTATCGGCATAGGCTTGCTCACCAAGCGCGTGACGTGGAAGGGGTGGTTCGCCATCTCCGTCCTCGTCTTCTCATGGATTATGTTTAACTGGAAGAGAATGTAATGTACGACGTTTACCGTTTCGGCTCCGTGCAGGATATCACTTCGCACCTAAAACTCAAGCGCAATATGGTTCTCATCGCGTTGCTCGCCATGCTGCTGGTGGTTTCGGGGAGTATGGGGGCATTCGCCTATTTCGTGCCGCAGCATATCGGACCACTGATGTATCTTGTGGGCATTGTGGCGTTCATCTGTGTCATCTATCCGGTTCTTATCTGGCGTTATCCGCTGTTCGGCGTTTACAGCGTTGTCGCTGGGACTATTCTGTTCGGCGGCGCACCGAATCAAGGAATCGCCACGATTCCGACCTACTACGTGGGATTCTGGTGGAATATCAGCACGCTTATTCCGTACTATACGGGCATTCAACTGTTAGATGGCATCGTATTCAGTCCGGCAGAGATTCTTGTTGTATTGGCGTGTCTGACATGGCTGGTGAAAAGCGTTGTGGATCGGGAATTTCGGTTTGAGTTGGGTCCGTTTGCCCTCTGTTTGGGCGGCTATGCCCTGTTCGTTTTTCTGAGTTTCCTCTATGGAATGTCCAGCGGAGCCAACACCACGATGGCACTGTATGAGGTTCGCCCGCAGGCATTGTTCGCGATTCTCTATCTGATGGCGGCGAATATGTTCAAGACGCGAGAGCAGGTTTCGCGCTTGTTGTGGCTGTTGGTTCTCGGCATCGGGTTTATGGCGATCTGCGGTGTCATTACATTTACGGCACGCGGCTTCGTTGTCGCGGAACATGGCGTTCTCACCCACGATGATAGCATGGAACTCAATATGATCGTCTTTATCGCTCTTATCGGGCTGCTGATGGGAACGAACAAAAAACTGACGCTCGCGGCGACGCTGTTGACGCCGATTGCGATAGTCGCACAGCTAGCAAACAATCGTCGCGCCGGTATCGCCGCATTTATTATCGCGTTTATCCCGTTGCTGCCTATTCTTTATGCTGTCGCCAAAGAGCGACGCAAGCAGATCGGAATTTTTGCCGGGATTTTTGCTTTGGCAACTGCGATCTATTTGCCCTTGGCGTGGAACTCAAGCGGGGCGTGGGCATTGCCTGCTCGCTCTATCAAATCGCAGAGTGAGCCGAATGGTCGCGATGCCGGTTCCGATTATTACCGCCTGGCAGAGAATGTCAATCTCAAGGCGACCCGTGATGTTCGCGCATGGCTTGGCTACGGCTATGGCAAACCGATCATCATGGTTGTTGCCATGCCGTTTGTCGCGACGGGCGGATTTACGAACTATATGACCCATAACAGTGTATTATGGGTGTGGATGCGAACGGGGCATCTCGGGTTTTTCTTTTTCTTGATGTTTTACGCCGTGGTTCTAATACGCGGTTCGCAGCACATTAAAGAGGTAGACGATCCGGTTTTACGGACTGCGGGGATTTTGGCGATTTTGTTTATGCTGATGATGTTCGCCTATGGGAAGTATGATATGCAGTTTGTCAATCCGCGTCAGATGGCGTTTTTGGGGTGTTTGGCAGGGGTACTCTCCGTTCTGCCGAAACTCTACAAGCCACAGGAAGAAGAGAGTCTGCTCGTGCATTCCAAGAACAAGACGCCCGAAGCCATCACTGCAAGCGATTGGTAAGACTCTCATAAGGGAACACTTTTTTGCGAAGGAGTCAGCAGCACGTTCCTCTATCAGCACCAGCAAAAGACTTAAAACTCCTGTCACTATTCAGCCATGATTTGAGCATGAAACTCTGTGTTGTTTCCCTTCGTCTTTCCTAATTATGCTGAAACGCGCCGACTTCCAGACAATCTACGACCAATGAACTGAGGCGGGGTTTGCTCTGATTTCGACCTTCCAAGAGCAACTCGTGCTGCTCTCCGCACGAGTCAACGCCCCTTGCGGGAGTGTCTCAACAAGGACAGCCACAACAGCCACAAGCCGCCTTCGAGTGACGGACTGAGCATAGAAAGCCCGTCTCTCTGCGTTTCCAAACGGGACGCAACCCCGACGGACAGAGAGGGCATACGCATTGCCGGGAAACTCCATTGGCTCCACCGTGCCGGAACCGAGACGCTGCCCCATTATTTTGCTTATGCCAAGCGCGGCAAAGCGGGAATGGACGCCGCAGGGATACTGCCAGACTGTACCGGAACGGTTGTCCATGACGGAGCAGGGTCAAACAGAGTGCCACTCGGAATCTGCTGGCTCGGTTGGAGCAGGGAGAGGAAGCGGTCTTGCGGTTTCTCCACGACTATGAATATTTTCGGGGGCGTCCTGTTTTGCCGTTGGGCTTAAGTGCGGGCAGATACGGTTCGATTTTCTGATACTGCCCGTCGGCTAAATCGGTAGGATAAGTGCGTCGTTTCATAAACCACTTA
>CAZPZP010000041.1:8234-13370 GCA_964591025.1 uncultured Chthonomonadaceae bacterium | reverse complement strand
GTCGTATTCTAAACCCAAAACCCCACCCCGACCCTCCCCTTCCATAAGGGGAGAGAGAAAATAGCCCCCTCCTTCATAAGGAGGGGGTTGGGGGAGGTCACCGGAAACGCCGAAGTCTGCTCTTTGCGAACTTCGGCTAAATCTACGGAAAAGGAATCTTATCCATGTCTCGTATTGGACGACGATTGATCACGATCCCAAGCGGCGTGACGGTCACCACACAAGAGGACGGAACCGTTACGGTCAAGGGTCCGAAAGGCACATTGACCCGGCACTTCCATCGCGATTTGACTTACAAGCAAGAGAACGGCACCGTCATTGTCGAGCGACCCTCCGATAGCAAAGAGCATCGCGCTCAACACGGCTTGACCCGTACACTCCTTGCTAATATGGTCGAGGGCATTTCGACAGGCTTTACACGCCAATTGGAAGTGGTCGGTGTCGGTTTCCGCGCTTCCGTGACAGGACCGATTTTGACGCTGAGCGTCGGATATTCGCACCCCATCGAAATTCTGCCGCGCCCCGATATTACGTTCTCGGTTGCCAACGACCCACAGTCCCGTAATCCTATCGTGACTATCACGGGTATTGACAAGGAAAAGGTCGGGCAGGTTGCCGCCGACATTCGCAAAATGCGAAAACCAGAACCCTATAAAGGCAAGGGCATTCGCTATAAAGGCGAGATCGTCCGGCGCAAGCAGGGCAAGGCAAGCGGCAAGGGCAAGAAGAAATAAGTTCGCCTTTCTCAGACCGGAGGTTGAAAACCCCCGTCTGGAAGTACAAGCGTCTTTCAGACGCACGATGTTTCAACTTGATATTGTCGCGTCTGAAAGACGCTTGTACTTTGGAGGCGGGTACTTTCAGTACCCGCTATCCGGGCGAAATCAAAGAAACAGATTCTCCCCATCGGGCGAATCGTATGGTATAATGCTGTCTTGCGTATTCCGACTCAATTCGGAAGACGCATTTCGCCATGTCAGAGCGTTGGGTCGGCAATCCAACGCGAGAAGGAAACCCTGAATGAAACCCCAAGAACGCGAGCGACTGCGGCAGAGACGCCATCGCCGAGTACGCGGCAAAGTCAGCGGAACGGCAGAACGCCCCCGCTTAAACGTGTCTCGCAGTCTCGAACATATCTACGCCCAACTTATCGATGACAACGCCGGTCACACAATAGCGGCGGCTTCCACCCTCGATAAAGAGGTCAAGGATTCCCTCAAGAGTGGCGGCAACGTTGAAGCGGCAAAGATAGTCGGCAAACTGATCGCCGAGCGTGCCAGTACCAAAGAGATCAAAGCAGTCGTTTTTGATCGCGGCGGCTACAAATATCATGGGCGCGTGGCGGCTCTCGCCAACGCGGCACGTGAAGGCGGATTAAAATTTTAAGGAGGGAGGAGGAGGCGGGAGGAGAGAGTGGGGATCAATTCTGTTCCCTGTTTTCTGTTCCCTACTCCCTACTCCCTCGCATCGGGCAACGCGAGATTCTGCGACGAACGAACTTTTTCCGCTAAGAAAGTCGTATCGGTGAGAAGTGGAATTCGCTGCCCTGTTGAGAGGACTATAGAGCATTGGCAAAGATTGACCCCAATACGCTCAACCTTGAGGAGCGCGTCGTTCGCACCAACAAGTGCCAGAAGACCACCAAGGGCGGACGCACCATGAGCTGGAGCGCACTCGTCATTGTTGGAGATCGCAACGGTCACGTTGGCTGCGGCACGGGCAAAGCCCGCGCCATTCCCGACGCTATCCGCAAAGGGATCGAAGCGGCGAAAAAAAATATCATCGAAGTTCCCATTGTTGGCGGAACAGTTCCCCATGAACTTTTCGAGCATGAGGGCGCGGCAGAGATTATGCTCAAGCCGGCATCCGCAGGAACCGGAATCGTTGCCGGAAGCAGCATGAGAACCATTTTGGAACTCGCTGGCATCCATGACGTTCTGGGCAAATCGCTCGGATCGGCAAACGCCACCAATATCGCTTGGGCAACCATGAACGCACTCAAGAAGATGAAGCGTGCCGAAGATGTTGCAAGACTCCGCTCGACCACCGTTGAGGAATTGACGCCGTGGGCAAAGCAGCAACAGGAGACGAGCAATGTCGGCTAAGATCAAAATCACCTTCACAAAGAGTGCCATCGGCTACTCGCAAAAACAAAAAGATACCGTCCGGGGTCTTGGCTTCACCAAACTGAATCAATCGGTGGTACAGGAAGATTCTCCGGTCATTCGCGGCATGATCCATAAGGTCAAACATCTTGTGAGCGTCGAAGCCGTCAGCGAAACCGAATAAAGGATTAATACGTTCATGGTGAATGGAATACACGAACTCTCGCCCAACGTGGGTTCGACACATCGTAGAAAACGACTGGGACGGGGCAAAGGCTCCGGGCATGGCAAAACCAGTACGCACGGACACAAAGGCGACAAAGCACGCGGCAAGGTCAACCCGAACTTCGAAGGCGGACAGACGCCTTTGCATCGCCGCTTGCCTCACTTACGCGGACAACCGAAGCGCACGCCTAACCAGTTTACAAAAATTCGAGATCGCTCTTATGCTCTCGTCAATCTCTACGTTTTCGAAGAGAATTTTGAGGCGGACGCAACGATTTCACCGGAGGAATTGGTCAAATTGGGATTGTTACCCGATTTCACCAACGGTCTCAAAGTTTTGGGTGACGGCGAACTGACGAAGAAATTCACGGTTCAAGCACACAAATTCAGCAAAAGTGCGGAAGAGAAACTGACCGCCGCAGGGTGTACAGTGGAAACGCTTCCGAATATTCGACGAGGAAAGTAAGACAATGATTGAGGCGTTGCAACGGGCATGGTCTATTCCTGAAATCCGCAAACGTATTCTGTTTGTTCTCGGAATGCTTGCGGTCTTTGCGCTGGGAGCGCACATTCCCGTTCCGGGAGTTGACCCTAAGAAACTGGAAGGCGTGCTGGCAAATCTCGGAGGCGTTCTGAGTTTGGTAGACGTGTTTTCCGGCGGTGCGCTGAGACGTTTGTCGATCTTCGCACTTGGCATCTCGCCGTATATCAACGCCTCGATCATTATGCAGATGATGAGCATCGCCATTCCCGCTCTGGAAGTTCTTTCTAAAGAAGGTGACGCTGGACGCAAAAAGATCGCTAAATACACCCGTAATTTGACGGTGCTTCTGGCACTTGTTCAAGCCGTCGGAATTATTTTGGTGTTCTCCGGTAATGGGCTTCAACTGCATCCGCTTCAATCGCTTCGAATCGTGATTTCGTTTACGGCGGGAACGATGTTCCTGTTGTGGCTCGGTGAACAGGTGACGCAGAAGGGCGTCGGCAACGGCGTTTCGCTGGTGATTTTTGCGGGTATTCTGTTGAGTTTGCCGGGCAGTATCTCGAATATCGGCAAGCAGGTGATGGCAGGAACCGCATCGTGGTTCTCCGTGGTGATCCTGATTACGGTCTTTATCGCAACGGTATTCGCTGTTGTCTATATCACGCAGGGCATTCGCCGCATCCCTATTCAGCACACAAAGCGGGTTATAGGAATGCGACAGACCCAAGCGGGCGCAGCGTTCCTGCCGATCAAAGTCAACTCGGCGGGTGTCATCCCGATTATCTTTGCAGTGTCGCTGATGCTGTTCCCCGCGACGATCATCAACGCGATGCCGGGAACGCCGGGCGTCGGTTTTATTGGCTGGCTCAAAGAGAAATCCATGTATCTCAGTCCGGGCGCGAATATCGGCTCGACCTTGCTTTACGCGCTTCTTATTGTGGCGTTCACCTATTTCTATACTGCCATCGTCATGAATGTGCAGGAGATGTCGGACAATCTCAAGAAGTACGGCAACTACATTCCGGGCATTCGTCCGGGTAAGCCAACATACGATTATCTGGAACGGGTGATTTCGCGAATCACGTTTGCAGGGGCGATTTTCCTTGCCGGTATCGCGATTTTGCAGTACATTATTCCGGGCTTACAGCAGTTCAATTCGTTCTCTCTCATCGGCGGAACCTCATTGTTGATTGTTGTCGGTGTGGCGATTGAGACGATGCAAGCCATCGAGGCGCAACTGCTGATGCGGAACTACGAAGGGTTTATCAAGCAGCCCAAAAAGTCCGAAACCACGGCGGGCGGTATTCTCGGCGGCGTCCAATAATCTCCGGTGGGGGGAGTGATGATACTCGTCTTGCTGGGACCGCCGGGCGTTGGAAAAGGAACACAAGCCGAGCGCATTTCGGTTCACTATGGCGTGCCGACAATCTCGACGGGTGTCATGTTTCGTAATGCCGTCGCAAAAGGCACGGAACTTGGGCGCATCATTCAGCGTTATCGGATTGATAAAGGCGAATATGTACCCGACGATGTGGTTATCAATGCCGTACGGGAGCGAATCAGTCAAGATGATTGTGAGAATGGATGTCTGCTGGACGGGTTTCCGCGCACAATCCCGCAAGCCGACGCGCTGAATGTGGTTTTGAGTGAAATGAGGCGGCAACTGCTTGGTGCGTTGAATTTCGACGCGCCTCTTTCCGTGATTGTGCGGCGGTTCAGTGGGCGTCTCGTATGTCCGGTTGATGGGCAGTCGTACCATGTTGAAAATCAGCCGCCGATACAGCCGGGCATTTGCGACATTCATCAAGTGTCGTTAGTGCGCCGCGCCGACGATGAGCCGGAGATCGTGCAGCGTCGCATCGAAGTCTATCTCGAAAAAACGACGCCCCTTGCAGATTACTATCAGCAAAAGGGAATGCTCTGTACCATCAACGCGAATGAAGAGACCGAAACAGTTTTCTCGAATGTCGTCGAAATGATTGACGGCTTACGCAAAGGCTCCAAGTGCTAAAAGGAGATGCCATCATGGTTAATCCGACAATCCGAGAAAAAATCGGGTGTGCGCTGGAGAAACTGCCTGAATCAGATCAACAAGCGCGTCGCGGATTTTGCAGATGCTCTACTCAAGTCCCAGACTGTCAAGGGAATATCGGGCAAAGAGTTTGTCGCTTGGGCAAAAAGTTTTCCACCTGAGAACGCTGCCGAATTGTCCGCGATCCTCAAAGAAGAGGATGATCGGCAGTGGGCGATGATTCGATGGGCGCAAGAAAATGGCTCTTAGGATTCTGCCTGATACCAACATCGTAAGTGCGCTTCTCGGTG
>CAZPZP010000041.1:0-8134 GCA_964591025.1 uncultured Chthonomonadaceae bacterium | reverse complement strand
AAAATGGCTCTTAGGATTCTGCCTGATACCAACATCGTAAGTGCGCTTCTCGGTGAGGATGCCAGTGTTATTGACTCACGTTACGCACCGGGGGGTTCAGTACCCGCTGCGAGAGGTGAGTTATTGAAAAGTTTGGTGCTGTGTAGATGACGTTTTGATTGCAGTCACTGTTTTGGGTGAACTCTTCTTCGGGGCAGAGAAATCTGCTCGCCGCGATGCGAATATGGCGAAGTACGATGCGTTTGCGGCAGAATACTCGGTTCTGGAATGTAGGGCGGAAACTGCCAAGCACTATAGCCTTATCAGAAACGCGCTGAGAATCAAAGGCAGACCGATACCAGACAATGATATTTGGATTGCGGCATTGGCAATGCAGCATGATTTGACCTTAATCACGCGAGACGCCCATTTCGACGAGGTTGAAGGATTGAAGTCTGAGAAGTGGTAATATCGTGGAGCCAATGATAAGATTTTGAGGATTTGGGTTCGATTCTATGCTTTATCTGAAAACTCGTGACGAGATTGAGAAAATTCGAAAGGCGGGGCGTGTGGTAGACCGCGTGCTGAAAGAGGTCGGCAAGGCGGTGAAGCCCGGCGTGATGACGTGGGAACTGGAAGACATCGCCGCCCGAATCATTTCGGAAGTCGGCGGACAATCGGCGTTTATCGGTTATGCTCCCAACAATCATCCACCCTATCCCGCGTGGACGTGCGTTTCCGTCAATGAGGAAGTTGTTCACGGAATTCCGGGTTGGCGCGAACTGCTCGAAGGCGATATTGTTACGGTAGACTGCGCGGTTGATCTGGACGGCTGGATTGCAGACAGTGCGTGGACATATCCCGTCGGTAAAATTGCCCCGAAGACCGTTAATCTGCTGAAAATTACCGAAGAGGCGTTATATCGCGGAATCGCACAGGTGAAACCCGGACGGCGTGTCTCCGATATATCGCGGGTTATTCAGAAATATGTCGAGTCGCACGGCTATTCGGTTGTGCGCGAGTTAACAGGGCATGGAGTGGGCAAGTACCTCCATGAAGACCCGCAAGTTCCTAACTACACAGACCGCAAGAAGGAATTCACCGACGAAATCCTGCAATGCGGTATGACATTTGCCATCGAACCGATGGTAAACGCCGGTCGAAAAGATGTTGATTGTTTAGATGACCGGTGGACAATAACCACGTCGGACAAAAGCCTGTCCGCACATTACGAGCATACCATCGCGGTGACCCCGCAGGGAGCCGTAATTTTAACCAACGGAGAATAAATGCCACCACCGAAACGACCCGGCGGACCCGGAGGACCCGGACGCCCCGGAGGACCCGGAGGAGCGCGAAAACGACCCGGCGGGGGAGGACCTCGTCCCGGAGGCGCACCCGGCGGAGCACGTCCCCCGATTGCACGTAAGCCTGAACCGGAAGCTTCCGGCAAGGAAGCAGCAATCGAGATCGAGGGCGTCGTTACTGAAGCGTTACCGAATGCGATGTTCCGTGTTGAGATTCCTGTCGGCGAGACGACCAAAATCGTGCTGGCGCATATCGCCGGCAAAATGCGACAAAACTATATCCGCATTCTGCCCGGTGATCGCGTGCTGGTCGAATTGTCTCCTTACGATCTGGAACGCGGGCGAATTCGTTACCGCTACAAGTCGTAATTTGGCTTGATTTAGGCATTCAGGGAACGGCAGAATCGAAAATTTCTTCCGTTGTCCGTCTTTTTGTGTCTGAAACCCCTCATGAGAGGCAATTATCGTGTATACTGTGGGGGCGGTTTTCGTACCGCGCCCTTAGAGGAGCGAAACCATGAAAGTTCGTGCATCCGTTAAAAAAATGTGCGAGAAGTGCAAAGTGATCCGGCGTGAAGGCGTTGTTCGCGTCATCTGCATCAACCCCAAGCACAAACAACGACAAGGTTAGTAGGGAACAGGGAATAGGGAACAGGGAACAGAAGTTTTATCCCTCCTCCCTCCTCTCTGCTCCCTCGAAAGAGGAGAAGCGATTTGGCACGTATTGCAGGCGTGGACTTGCCACGCGACAAGCGCATCGAATACGCCCTCACCTACATCTACGGAGTTGGCTTGCCGAGCGCACAGAAAATTGTGCAGCAGGCGGGCATCAATCCGGCGACACGGGTCAAGGACTTGACCGAATCCGAGTCAAGTAAAGTGCGTGAAATCATCGAGCGAGAATATCGCGTCGAGGGAGACTTGCGCCGTGAGTATGCAATGAGCATCCGCCGCCTGATGGAGATTGGCTGCTATCGCGGTCTTCGCCATCGTCGTGGATTGCCCGCTCGCGGACAACGCACCAAGACCAACGCCCGAACCCGCAAGGGTCCGAAGCGTACCGTTGCCGGAAAGAAGAAGGCGAAGAAGTAGGCGAGAAGCGTTATGGCAAACAAGCAAACCACCAAGACTACAAAGACCACCAAACAAGGCGGCAAAAGCGGGCAGACGCGCACCAAGTCCCGCGAGCGCAAAAACATCATCAATGGCATCGTGCATATTCAATCAACGTTCAACAATACCATTGTGACCGTCACGGATACGCAGGGAGCCACGATCTCATGGGCAACTTCGGGCGGTTCCGGGTTCAAGGGAACTCGTAAGGGAACCCCGTTTGCGGCTCAGATTTGCTCGGAACGGGCAGCACGCGCCGCAATGGAGCATGGTCTCAAGACGGTACAGGTCTTCGTCAAAGGACCGGGAGCCGGACGCGAAACCGCAATCCGCGCTCTGCAAAGTGTCGGCTTGGACGTGACATTGATCAAAGATGTGACGCCGCTGCCGCACAACGGTTGCCGCGCCCCCAAACGTCGCCGCGTGTGATGTATAGGGTTCTACTCTCACGAAGATTATCGGCGTGAGATAAGTTCGGTTCTCAAGTGTATGCTTCGCCTTATTCAATAACGGATTGGGCGAGCGTCTGAACAATTTCATCTTATGGTGTCACGGTGGAAGAAGCAGTACGGCAATACGCCCGCTGTGTAAACACCCAGAACGCGGACAGCGCGAGACTTAACGCCAGATTTTTGGCGACTCATTTTTGAGTGTCTTCGTGCCTCGTAAACCGTACCGTTCTGTGACTTGGCGGAAATTTTCCGCAGGGAGCATCTCGAAACGAATGGCAGTTAATCACGATCCCCGCTGTAAGCAGTGTCGTCGGGAAGGAGTCAAACTCTTTCTCAAAGGCGACAAGTGCTTCACGAAATGCACGCTCGACAAAATGTCGCGTGATGGCAAAACCAAACTGCGTGACAAACCGCCCGGAATGCAGGGCGCACCTTCATTCCAAAAGAAAATGACGGAATACGGCACTCAGCTTCGCGAAAAGCAGAAAATGCGCCGCATCTATCGCGTTCTTGAAGGACAGTTTCGCAACTACTTGACCGACGCCATGCGCCGACCCGGCGTTACCGGCGAGAACCTATTCCAACTGCTGGAAATTCGCCTCGACAACGTCATCTACCGCTTAGGTTTGTCGTCGTCCCGCGCACAAGCACGGCAATTGGTTTCCCACCGGTTCTTTACCGTCAATGGCAAGCGCGTCAATATCCCTTCGTACCTGCTTAAGCCCGGCGATGTAATCGGCGTCCATGAGAGCAAAACGTCCTCAGGAATCATTAAAGAGACCCGCGAACGTCTGCATACGCGCCGCACGATTCCGACTTGGCTCGACCTCAGCCGCGACACAATGGAAGGGCGAGTCGTCGCCGTTCCCTCTCTGATGGACATCAAAACACAGGGCGATGTGCGCGACATCAAGGAAAACTTGATTATCGAATTCTATTCGCGTTAATTTTCCGGTGTCCGACGAAATGGGGCGGCGCGTGCGTGTGGTCTATTGCGCCGCAATGATTAGCCCCCCGTCGTACCCTCATTCCCTGAGAAAAGGGTGCGGCGACGTTAGGGCAAAGGAGAGTGTGACAATATGGAACTGACCCTGCCGAACTTCCAGACGCTTGAGTCGAAACCCGATTATGGCAAGTTTGTAGTCGAGCCTTTGGAGCGCGGATATGGTGTAACACTGGGCAATTCCCTGCGACGAGTGCTGCTGGCGTCCATTCCGGGCGCGGCGATCACCTACGTAAAAATCGATAAAGTGCTGCATGAGTTCTCAACGATCCCCGGCATCAAAGAGGATACGACGGAACTTCTGCTCAATCTCAAAGGGTTGAATGTTCAGGTCGCTCGCAATGGTGATGTAAAGCACGAACCGAAAATGATCCGAATCGAAGTCAAAGGTTCGGGGGATGTGACGGGAGCGGATGTGCAGTGTCCCGCCGACGTAGAAGTTATCAATCCCGAAGTCTATCTCGCCACGATCTCCGATGAAGATGCGTCGTTGGTGATGGAGATGACGGTTGAGACGAACAAAGGGTATGTCCTCCCTGACAAATTGGAGCGACGCGCTCAGATGCCGATTGGAACGATTCCGATGGGCGCGGTGTTCACTCCGGTTCGCAAGGTGAATTATACAGTCGAGCAGACTCGTGTGCAGTCGAATACCAATCTGGAACGCTTGATTCTGGAAGTGTATACGAATGGCACGATTACGCCCGAAGCGGCAATCAGCGAAGCGGCGCAGATTTTGATGCAATACTTCCAGCAGTTTGCCGGCTTTCAGCACGCGGTTTCGTTCGCGCCGGTTGCTCCGGTGCTTCCAGCGGGCGGCAATGAGATTGATGCGCCGAACATCCGTATTGAGGAATTGGACTTCTCAGTTCGCACCTATAACTGCTTGAAGAAAGCGGCGATTCTCACCATACGTGAGTTGGTGCAGTATACCGAGAATGACCTGATGCAGATTCGCAACTTCGGCAAAAAGTCGCTGACCGAAGTCCGTGAAAAACTGACCGTAATGGGCTTAACCCTTGCGGGCGGTATGACCGTTGACTTGGGCGACGATACCGACGATATTGAGGAAGAGTAGTGGGTCGGTAGGCTATTGGGTCATTGGGTCGTTAGGCAATGCAAGTTCAGAAACGTATTCTCTCTCTATGGAGTTTAGTATACGTATCAGACAGGCAAAACCCAATGACCCCAATGCCCCAATGACCCAATGACCTAACTTTAGGATAACAATTCAATGCGCCATAGAAAAGCCTATCGCAAATTTAGTTTGGCGAGTGATGAACGGAAAGCGTTGTTGCGCGGTCTGACCCGCAGTCTGATTCTGTATGATCGCATCGTGACAACCGAAACCCGCGCCAAAGAGATTCGCCCCATTGTGGAGAAACTCGTCACCATCGCCCGCAAGGGTGGCGTGGATGCAGCCGTCGTAACGCGAGTGCATACCCGCCGCCTTGTTCGCCGCTGGGTGGACAGCAATATGAGAGAGTTTGTTCGTGTTCCGGGCGAGAAAAAGGGCAGCACCAAGATCGCACGCAATCCGCATTACGCGCTTCCGCGTCTGTTCGAGGTGATCGCACCCCGCTATATGACTCGCAACGGCGGCTATACTCGCATTACTCGCGTTGGTTTCCGACGCGGTGATGGGGCGCCTCTGGTTCTGCTAGAATTCGTGGATAGCGAAGGATAGGTGGTTGGGTCATTGAGTTATTGGGCAATTCATTTTGCCTAACGACCTAATCACTCAACGCCCCAATGACCCAATGACTCGTTTTTTTCGAGCGACAATCGAGTATGATGGCACGGATTTCGCGGGCTTCCAATGGCAAGTCGGACAGCGAACCGTTCAGGGAACATTCGAAAAGGCTCTGAAGCGGCGGATCAAGCAGGACATTCGGATTACGGGGGCGGGACGAACGGACTCTGGAGTTCATGCACTCGGTCAAGTGGTCAGTTTCGAGTGCGAGACAGCGATCCCGATTGAGAGTATGGCACTGGCTCTCAACAGTGCGCTTCCGCTCGATTTGTCGGTGCGCGATGTGCAGGAGACCGACGACACGTTCAGTGCGCGGTATTCGGCTTCGTCTCGCCTGTATGCCTATTTTATTCTGAACCGTCCCACTCCGTCTGCCTTGTTTCGGCGGTATTCGGCGTTTTGTCCGAGTCCGCTCGATGTGGCGGCGATGCACGCGGCGGCACAGACCTTGTTAGGCGAGCGGGATTTTGCCGCGTTTGCCAACGAACTGCGAGATGACCGCGTGACGAAGCGCGAAATGCTCGGTTTCAGGGTCGGAAAGTTTCGCCAGTTTGTAATCGTGCGTGTGGAGGCAAATGCGTTTCTGCGCGGCATGGTTCGCAGTCTCGTGGGAACGCTGATAGAGGTCGGTCAGGGCAAACGCGCCGCCGATAGTTTGGAAGCATTGATTGAATTGCGCGACCGTAGGCAAGCCGGATTTACCGCGCCGCCGCAGGGTCTTTGTTTACTGAAAGCGCGTTATGGCGTCCGCAAAATCTACGGTCGTCCGCGTGAGGAATAACCGATGAACACCAAGAAAGTCACTCTGTCCGCGAAACCGGCTGAGGTGGCGGAAGAGCGCGTCTGGTACATCATTGACGCTACCAATCGCCCTCTCGGACGCTTAGGCGTGGACGTTGCCCGCCTTTTGCGCGGCAAACATAAACCGAATTTTACGCCGAATCTCGATACCGGCGATTATGTAATTATCATCAATGCGAGTAAAGTCGTATTAACCGGACACTCGAAACAAAAAGAGCAGGTCTATCACCATACGGGTTGGCCCGGTGCTTTGAAGGCAGTTGCTCGTGAAAAGGAGCTGTCCGACAAGCCAGAGGAAGCGGTTCGCCGTGTGGTGCGTGCGATGGTTCCGTCGAACAAGTTGGGCGATAAGATCATTGGCAAATTGAAGGTGCATCGTGGCTCTTTGCCCGCGCACGGCTATGCCGCGCAGAACGCGATTCCCTACACCAGCGACGATTATAAGGGAGAAGAATAAACGTGGCAGAAGCAGGAAATCGCTATTATGGCACGGGCAAGCGCAAGAACGCGATAGCGCGTGTGTGGCTTGCACCGGGAACCGGCGAAGTGAAAATCAATAACCGTTCGGGACCGAAGTATTTGGGGCGTGCGGTGCTGGAGATGGTGGTGCATCAGCCGTTCGTGCTGACCCGTACCGAAGGTCGCTTCGATGTGATCGCGCACTGCAAAGGCGGCGGTCTGACGGGACAAGCGGGAGCCATTCGACACGGCATCTCGAAGGCGTTGCTGGAATTCGACCCGGAACTGCGCCCTTCATTGCGCCGCACGGGAATGCTGACCCGCGATCCCCGCGTCAAAGAGCGCAAAAAGTACGGACGCAAAAAAGCGCGTCGCGGT
This sequence comes from uncultured Chthonomonadaceae bacterium, assembly GCA_964591025.1. Lineage (GTDB taxonomy): Bacteria > Armatimonadota > Chthonomonadetes > Chthonomonadales > Chthonomonadaceae > CAZPZP01. The sequence continues at coordinate 889 of CAZPZP010000041.1, read as the reverse complement.
TTCCAGTTCAGCAAGCGATAAACTGTTTGCGTTTTGGACAAAATTTTGCCCCTTTTCTCAGCGTGAGGAGAGGGGCTTTTCTTCGGCAGACTTGACAATATACCGAATTCGGTATATGATATTCTTGTCAAACTTTCTGTATAAGAGATACTCGATGCCCCTTGTGGATAAACCTTTGTTTGTTTTGCGCGGTGAGATCAGAACGCCGCCAATGGGGAGCGAGGCACGCCAAAAAGTCGGTTTTCATCTGCGCGAAGTTCAGCAGGGCGTAACTTTGACAATGCCGCTTTCTCGTCCTCTCCCTCAGATTCAAAACGGCTGCCATGAGTTAAGAATTAGGGATAGTGAGCAACGTGTGGATTGGCGCGTAATTTACTATATTGATACGATTGCCATTTTGGTATTGGGAGTTTTTGAGAAAAAGACCACTCAGACGCCGGAGAATGAAAAAGAGGCGTGTCGGAATACACTCAAACGGTATCTCGACGCAAGAATATTGAGGTAGCAGCAATGGATACAGAAACGCGCCAACGTCTTGAAGCCGCCGGATTTGTCGAAACCTCGGTGGAAGAGTTATTCGGTTTGACGCCGGAAGAAGCACAACTCGTCGAATTAAAAGTTCGGCTGTCTCGACTGATGCGGCAGCGGCGGCTGGAGAATGGAAGCGATCAGCAAGAGATTGCTGCCAAAGTCGGAACCAGTCAGTCGCGCATCTCTGCAATTGAGAAAATAGGACGCAGCAAACGAAACGTGCCAGAAGTCAGCGTGGATATGATGCTCAAAACGCTCTTCAGCATGGGGGCGTCGCATCAAGAGATTGCCCTTGCAATCTCCGGCAAATGACCTGAAAAATGCCCCTCATTGCGCCGCACGGGAATGCTGACCCGCG
>CAZPZP010000040.1:394-13575 GCA_964591025.1 uncultured Chthonomonadaceae bacterium | reverse complement strand
TAAGGCGTCTTTGCTCTTTAACCGCCGTGAGATTTATGCGGCTCCACGCACTTTGGAATCGACGTGATTTGTACCGAGTGCTGACCTTTCAGCAAAGATGCGCTCTCTTTCCACATTGTTCGGCGGCACAAACGGAGTACTGTTGCCGAGTGTCGCCAGTTCGCGCTCACCTTGACCGATGGTCTTGACCCGAATGCGTCCATCCCCAAACAGATGCACCGTTCGCCCTGCCGAGCCGCCGATGTCCGTTGTGATCACACTGCAAGTGCGTTTCGACAATTCTTGTTTGACCGCCTCGGCATTGCGCGGTCCCACGTCCATTCGCGGAACAGCGGCGTTGGTGGAAAACAATTGCGCCCCCCCTGTCAAGACGATGCGAATCCGATTCTCTGCGGCTCCCGCTTCGATCATCATGCGGAGCAATTCAGGGATCGCTGTATTTGCAAATTTGCCGGGCGAATGGTTGTCGTTGCTGCCCTGCGGCAAGACGATATGTGCCATTCCCGCAACTTTGACTTGAGCATCGTAAGCACAGATTCCAATACAGGAACCCAGTCCCAGCGCAATAAATACATCGTCTGGCTGTGCGGAGACTTTGACCTCTGCCATTCCAACAATGAGTGCTTCACCCATACTTATTTCTCTCTTTGCCCTATCATAAATGCGATGAGGTATCGTGTCTTGAGATTTACGCCGCTTTTTGTTGCGGTATCTCCTGCGCCTCACGACAGCGTTCTTGCGCCCTCTGCGTCAGTTCAGCCGCTTGCCGATACTCGCTCGGCGAGACCGCCCAGCCGCACGCAACCCAGAGCGGCGTTTTGCCCCAATGCACTCCTTGTGTTCGGAGCGACGCGGCAATTGCATCCTCTACACGAGAAGCGATAAGCGACGCATATTCCCCTGTAAACGGCAGAATCACTCCGAAAGCGTCGTCGGCATAGCGCGTCACAATATCCACACGCCGCAATGTTTGCTTGAGAGCTTCCGCGATTGCCATCATTACCTCATCGGTTTTGAGTGTGCCGTTAGCGCGGACATAGGCTTGCCAGCCAAACAGTTGCACGGACAGAACGGACAGTTCGACGTTCGTTCGACTTGCACGACTTAATTCCTCATCCAATCGATTTTCATAGTAGCGACGATTGTAGAGTCGGGTGAGCGGATCGACGACGCTCTGTCCCGGCTGCCCTTTTTGTTCGCTATGAGTGCGCTGTTGCTCGGCTTTGATGCGGGCATCGCGTACCTCATCGGTCGCAAGAAGTTTTCTGAGTTTTTTGGTCGAATTTCGCAGAATATGCGACACATAATTGCAAGAGATATTCAGATCGCGAGCGATTTCCGTCTGCGATCTGTCCTCAAAATAAAAAGCGGAAACGACGGTCTGTTCCAACTCTTTGAGTTTTTCCATCGCCGCTTCGAGAACGATACGATCTTCTACCGGCAGCTGAAACGATACCGAGACATCGGATTGACTCTTGCGCTCCATATCTACCGCACTGGTATCGTCGTCCTGATCCGTTGTGCCGTGAATCGAACCGACCTTGAACACTTCGCGAGTGGTCATCAGTTCGGCGACATTGGCTTCCGACATTCCCATTGCGTAGGCGACTTCGCCATGACTCGGTGCGCGTCCCAACTCCTGCGTCAGCGATTCGATGGAGCGCGAAACCCGCTGGTTCAACTCTTGAAGCCACGCCGGTTCTTTGATAATTTTGCCCCTGTCGCGCAAATAATGTTTGATTTGTCCAATAATAAAGTGCGTGGCATAAGTCGAAAACTTGACTTGCTTGGTCGGATCGTACAGATCGACGGCTGTGATCAGTCCGATGTATCCTTCCTGAGCCAAATCCTCGATAGGTTCCATCGTCCCGGAATAGCGTCGCGCCACACTCTCGACGAGGCTGGCGTAACGTAGGACGATTCGATCCTTGAGTTCTGCACGGCGCGTTTTGCGATAGGCGTGCAGGAGTTCGAGTGTCTCCCGTTCCACCAGAGATCGTGCGCTGACTTCTTCCCCTTGGGGCGGACAGGGTTGAGCGTTTTGTGCTTTGTGCATACTCCCTTACATGGCGAGTGCCTTCGCTCCCATCGTGCGCGGCACACCCCGATTGTGTTCCCTCTTGCAACTTCCGCTGCCCATCAGCGGTGTCGCAAGTCGTACAAGAACGTCCTGATTATCGCCAAATTTGTGGCATTCCTTTAGGTGTTGGCGCAGGGAAAATCACCAGTTTGGTATACGGCTCCGATTTTGAGAAGTGAAATCGATTATAACGGCAATTTCCACTGCTGACGTTCACCAAAGGATTGAAATCCTTCGGTGAGCAGTCTACGGCTGATTATCCGCCTCAGAGGACAAACTGCGCTTTGTGTTCTCGCAGAAGGACACTTTGCAGAACGCCATTCAACACAAGGCTATAGCTTACTGCGAAACAAGAGAGGAGAAACAGCAGTGAGATTCGGACAGCATCAAAAATTTAATAAAAAATTGCATCAAATTCGCAATTATTTGTGATATACTCTGCATAGACACGCGAAGGTCAGTTCCCAAGAATGAAAATTTCATCAACCTACAAAAATAAATTTGATACCCCCCCCCGTTTTTACCGCAAGCATTATACTCTTGCGATTGATTCTCGTCTTGCCTCGCGCTCCGCCTTTCCTGAATGTAACCCTTTTGCTTTCTTTTTCGTCTTTTATCCATTACCGTAGCCACGTCAAACTTTGCTCTCCCGTGTCTTGCCATTTGCGGACAGATTGCAAAGCCGCTGCATTTTCCACGAGGAGAAATTTCATGACACGTTTATCATTGGCGATCTGCGTCCTGTTGTCGCTTGCTTGCTCGCAAGCCTTTGCTCAGCCACAAACTGGGTGGACTATCAGTTATACACAGAAAAGTCTGGATGGTACAGGCAATCGTGGATCCATCACAGGACCAGAAGGGTCGAGTTGCTTTGCAGCAATTTATGGCTCGCCTAACAGTTCAAGCAGTGTGACAGTTGTAACTACAATGTCGCTGACCAAAGCTGCGGGTGCCAGTGCAACCATTTCGTTCAAAGCGCAGTCCGGTATCTCAGGCAGCCTCAGTGCAAGCGGAAATTCTTGTACCAGCACTGTGAGCGGTGCCCAGTTCACAACAAATACCTACACATTATCTGCTCAAGGCAATTATAATGTTACGGGGTACGGTCCAGGCAATTCTCGTGATCAACCTGCTACTTTCGAGTTTACCTGTGAGGCAAACATTTCCGGCAACAACTACGGTACCGCACACGCGGAAGGAAAGTACAACTTCCTTCCGTAATTCCCGTTCGCTTGAATAATTGCTTATGTCTCAAAGAGTGAGATACCCTCTTGCTCTTTGAGACAATTGTCGCATGGAGAGAGTCAAATGTTAATGCAAATCGCGTCTCGAAACGTAAAAGCCATGACCGGTTTATCTCTATTTGCCTGCCTGTCTTTCTACCCACTTCCCACACACGGGCAAAACCCGCCTTCCGCCCGATATGAATCGGTGCTGCGAAGTAAAGCAGAACTCAATGCCGAAAATGTCTCCCTCAGCCAGATGCTGCAACGTCTCCATAAAGAGCATCGCCTGAATTTTGTCGTCTCCGATGCTCCACTCCGCAAAAAAGCCACCATCCAATCATCGGGAACAATCGCGGATGTCCTCAATGCAGTAGCTGCCGAGTTCGATTACAATTGGGCGATGGACAAACGCGGCATTATCTTGTTCACCAAAGCGTTCCGAGAAGACGGCGACATTCCCCAAATCTATGAAGCTGAGATCAAGCGTCTCGCCAAGGAGACTTTGGAGATATTCCGCAGTGTCCCTGTCAGTGATACGTCGTGGAACGATGAGGTTCGCAAGCTGGCAAAGACATTTACGCCTGAACAGTGGTTGGTATTCAAGACCGGACAATCCGTTTCCGCGCAGTTGTTGGCTCCGGCGCAATGGCAGCAGATTCAGTTGGCAGGAGTAGCCAATCAGGTCACCGACGAAAAACGACGCTGGCAGGAGTTGTGTGATATCTTGACCCAATTGGACAACACATCCCTTCGTGTCCGTCCATTGAAATTCGATGGAATGAGTGACGACATTTTGCCCTTCCGCCTTTTCCTCTACAGCAAAAACTCGGAGGAACGTCAACTCTATGATTTCGCGTTCACACTTCCTAAGAACTTCGGCATGGGATTAAAGCGGCAAGAAGCTCCCGTGTTTCGTATACAAGACAATGGATATTTTGAGGAGACACGCGGCAGAGAGCATCCAGAAGGCGTCAAAGGGCGATGGAGTAAAATCGTCACGTTTTCCCAAGAAAAAATCACGCTCGGTGAACTTTTGCCCTTGCTCTCCACCGCCAATGAACTCGAATACAAAGCAGACGCGGAATTACAGCCGCGCCTTATGCAGGTCTATTGTGCCGGAATTACTCGCAGTGCCTTGACAAATGCCGTTGCTGAACTTGAGGATTGGCATTGGCAGGAAGGCAAACCGGGCAAAGTGCGCTTCGTGCGTCGTTTGCTCAAAGATGTTGGTGAGATACTCGCCGTGCCGCGCCGTGTTCAGGCGACATTGCCACGTGATTTGTGCAGTTATTTTGATACACGCCGTCCATCTCTCATAGCATCCGAAATGATTCCGGCAATTATATCAGATGCCGATTTCGTGAAAATGCGTGGGTTCAACAAAAAAAAACTTCAGCTTCGTGATGTGGGTATTCGAAAATTAATTGAGAGATTCGCGGATTCCGGCAGCGGTGAAACAGGTATTCCTGTGACAAAGTTGAAGCCGGAGGAGCGGCGTCTGCTGATCACTGCGTTGCTTGGGGAAACACTGAACTATATGCAGTTTAAAATGTATGGTGGAGATTTTCCGCCTTACGTTTATGCTCCTCAGACGGCAGAATTGGCTCTCTCCGGCGATATGCTGCAAATTCTCACAGTGCTTCGCAATGTCAAAGGCAATCCCTCAACGGGTTTCGGTGGCAACGTCGCCGACCTTGTCCCGAAGGATGGTATAGAGACAACTTCCAGTCCATAACAGAAAATACAAAAATATAAAGCCCCTCTCTTGCGGAGAGGGGCTTTGTGTTTCTTGTCTGTCGATTAAGAAGTCAGCGAGAACGGAGCCTTCAGAACCTTTTTGACTTTAGGAACTTTGCCTTGATAATGTCATAAAGTAATCAGCGGGCGAATAAGAGTGCGAAGTACGGCACGGCGAAACGCCCCAAGCAGAGGAATTCATTCCGCTGATCTTGATATGGTGGAACGCCCCCTGCACGAGGAATTTATTCTGCTGATCTTGATATGGTGGAACGCCCCCTGCACGAGGAATTTATTCTGCTGGTAACATATCCCGCTGTACAAAAGTTGCTGTATTAGGAGTGCTTACGGAAGCGACACACGAACCCGCGCCACCAACGTATCATTTTGACTTTCAGAGTTGGTGGATCAGGCTGACGATAGGTACGGAGATCGGTGAGATGCTGGAGTTCGAGGCGACCATGCTGGCGGACGGTCAGTTCGACAGCCGCTCGAATCGCTTCGGGGTTATGCTCGAATTTGCCATGCCAGCCGCAGACAAAGCATCCAGTGTTCGTTTCTAAATTGAGCCAGCCGCACAGTTCACACAACTTCAGTTCGGACGTTGTGAGTTCGATGAGTCTGCCTTGCCCTTGTTGTCCTGTTCCCCGCGCCATCTCTGCCGCTCCTTACTGAATTGCTGATTTTTACCCTGACATAATTCTCACAAGAGGAAAGCCCTCATGGTGAGGAATTTTTGCTCGCCGCGTCCGCATCGCTGCGGTGATTCCCATACAGCGGCTATTTTCGGTTGATTTTGCGCCTGAAATTATTGCCGATACGGAAATTTTTGCTATTTCGACGCGCTTTCGTTATAGATCACTTCGGCGAGAGTTTCGCCAACGGTTTGCAATGATTTCGGGCTGCAATTTTCCGGCGTATCCTGCATGGTATGCCATTGGACTAAGCCTGTCCGCTCATAGTTCCCAAAAGGTAACGGATGGATGAGATCAATTGTCGGGATGCCCTCTTGATTCAGCGGCACATGATCGTCCTCGACCTGCTGTATCTCATCGGCACGGAAAACCGAACTGTAGCCCAATTTCTGCGCTGTGCCGTATACGCGATCATTGACTTGCCGTGCATACTGATCCGAAGTCGCCTCACGCGGCAGAATCAAGTTTTTCGCCCCGATCATATCGATCAGGATGCCATACGCCGGCTGCCCAAGTGCTTTGGTTTTGTGATAGTTTTTGGCGAAATAGCGCGAGCCGAGAAAAACGCCCTCGCCCTCCGAATTATTGGCACTGAAATCGCCGTAATCTTCGCCGTCCACAAACATCACAAGGACACCGACATTCGGCTTTTGCTGCTTGAACATTTTTGCCAGTTCGAGCAAAACTGCTCCGCCGGACGCTCCATCGCTCGCCCCCGGAATCGGATTGATACGGTTCCAGCCTTTCGCCCCATACCGATAGGGCGCACCGCTCCGAAGCAAAGACGAAAATGGTCCATCGGCAACCGGGCGCGTGTCCCAATGAGTCAACAAAAGAACGGGATGCGCGGAAGGAGTTTTGGAGTCTGCCGGGTAGAAAACCCCGATGATATTTTTGACGGGCATTCCACGATAAGTGGTTTCCTGTATCACAACCTCATCGGCATACTTTTTCATCTCACTGGCAAGATAATCCGCACACTTCTCATGCCCCGCAGACCCCAAATAACGCGGACCAAAATCACACTGCTTTTTAAGCTGAACGAACGCGGCTTGCCCATCGAATTTCGGGCGCAAAACAGGCTTCATGGACGCTTTTCTGTCGGTTGTCGCAGGCGGCGGCGGCGGTGGAACCGGCGGATTTTGGGCGGCGTTCGCATTGGACGAGCTGCCTCCGTTACAGCCTTGCAAGCCCAACCCGACAGCAAACGACATGACGCACGCAGTTATCAAAATCCCGTGTTTGCGCGTTTTACTTCCCTTTGATGACAAGACGTTCATCGCCTTTCGGTAAGGTTTTTTTGCTGCTGAGAAATGCCGTGATCGCTGTCTCTAAAGTCTGGTCTTTTAATTCTTTGTCGGCGTCTTTATCCACGTCGTTTTTCTTCCAGATTTTGGAGTATGCCAACGCGCCATCGGCAAGAGGAGCGGGCATCGCCACACGATAGGTTTTGTCGTTTTTGAGCGGTTCGCCGTCCACCGTGATCGAGACAACGCGCCCGTCTTTTTCCGCGTCGGGATTGACCGTGACCTTCATACCGGAGAACTGCAAAAAGCCGCTGTTCGTTTTGGGATAAAGATAGAGACTATGCTCCATCGCTTTACGAATTTGCGCCCCTGTCAGTTTCACCACACGAATCGCGTCGCTCTTGAAGTCCAACGCTTTCAGTATATCCGCTGTTTCGACCTTCGTTTTAGAAAGAGTCACGCTCTCTGTGAAGGAAGACGCCGCAATAAACGCGATGTCCGCCTTCGCCGTTTCTCGGAGCGCGTCGGCAACGATCTGACCGAGTTGGCTCTCTTTCGTGCCGATTTCTTTGGTGGTCAGTTCCCCGTCCGGTTTGATTGTGTCCGCTCGCCCACTAGGTATGACGAGAAGCATCATTGCCGCTGCGCTCATTGCACCGAGTAGGGCGAACGCTTGTCGCCCTCGTCGTGTCATTGTTTCGTACTCACTTTCTTCTTATTGGGTCGTTAGGTGATTAGGTGATCCCTATTGAGAGCGATCACGTTGCCATTGGGGATTTGCGTCCGTAGGACGCCTGTTTTTGAGGCGGGTACGTTTTTGTACCCGAACCCAACGACCTAATCACCTATAACGCCCCAATCGCCCAATAACCTAATCATTTTGACGACTCTGCTGCCAGCGCAGATACGCCTCCATAAAAGGATCAAGTTCGCCGTTCATCACGCTTTGGATGTCGCCGGTTTCGTAATTGCTCCTCAAATCTTTGACGAGTGTATAGGGATGAAAGACATAATTGCGGTCTTGATTTCCCCACTCGTTTGCTTTGAGTTCGCCGCGCAGAATCGCCAGTTTTTCGGCGTTCTGCTTCTCTTCCAACTCCATCAGGCGGGCTTGCAACACCCGCATCGCCATCGCTTTATTCTTGTGCTGCGAGCGTTCGTTTTGGCACGTCACGACCAAGCCCGTCGGAAGGTGTGTAATTCGGATCGCCGAGTCGGTTTTATTGACGTGCTGACCGCCCGCGCCCGACGCCCGATACGTGTCCACTTTCAGGTCGTTCGGATTGATATTGACCGAGATTTCCTCGCCAATATCCGGCAGTACATCCACATAAGCGAACGAAGTCTGCCGCCGCTTGTTGGCATCGAAGGGCGATATTCGTACCAAACGGTGGACGCCCTTCTCGCTTCGCAGATACCCGAACACATTGCGCCCCGAAATCAGAAACGTCGTGCTGCGTAGTCCAGCGATTTCCGCTTCGCTCTCATCGAACATTTCGACCTTGAACCTGCGAAGTTCCGCCCACTTCAGATACATTTTCTGGAGCAGAACTACCCAGTCGCACGCATCGGTTCCACCCGCTCCCGCCTTGATTTCAACGATGGCATCCTGCGAATCGTGTTCGCCGCTCAACAATGCCTCCAACTCGTACCTATCAATATCTTTAGTAAGTTGAATTACTTCGGCATTGAGCGTTGCGGTTTCTGCCTCGTCCGGCTCTTCTGCAAGAATCTCGCCAAATGCGTTTGAGTCATCGATCCGCGCCCTCAGTGCATGAAACGGCGCGATTTTTTCTTTCACCCCATTGAGCCGCTGATGCAGCGTCTGTGCCGCTTGGGGATCGTCCCACAAATCGGAACGCTGCGTCTGTTCTTCTAACTGTGCAATCTCTCGCTCACGGCTGGCGAAGTCAAAGATGACCTCCCAGCTCGACTAGCCGCTCACGGAGAGTGCGAATTTCTTGTCGCAAATCTTCGAGCAAATGAATTCTCCTTACATTTTTGACGACTCAATTCAGGGTTTCGTTTCCCGTTTCTTCGTCGTCCTTTCCTATTCTTCCATACGCACGATAGAGACGCTTCGCCACCCCATCTGGCAACGCTTACGGCAGCAATTCTTGCCACGATTCCACTTCCAGAGCGCGTTCGATGAGTTGTTCGAGCTGCTCAGAAGAAGTGAGCGCGTCAATCAGGGCTTGAATCTTGGCATCGGGAGTACCGAAACGCTTTGTTCCGATCCGCAGTAAGATACTTCGTGCTTCTTCTGCCTTGCCTTCTGCCTTGCCCTCTTCTTGCCCCTTGCGTAGAATATACTGGTAAGTACTCGATTCTGTCATCTGCATCACTCCTTCCAATAACTTCATTGACCACTCGTCGGGGTATCTCAGCCCCATCAACAGCATGGTTGCTCCCCAGAAATCTTCTTTGCCCTCCGGTGGAGCCTCGGCAGCGCGGCGTGCTTCCATTTTCCGAAATAATTCCGGGACATCGTCTTGCGCGATATTCGTCAGGGGAGCGAGCGGAAGCAGGGCGAGCGGCGCGGCAAGCAACTCTTCCGGTGACAGCTCCCAAATACGGATGATCCCGTACTCGAACAGCAGACTGCCGTAACGGACGCGCCCTGTCATGTTGGGACCGTCTGCCTCTTTTCTCAGCAGAACAACCACGCTTTCGACAGGCAGTCCATGTTTCCGAAAAGCGACCACATTATGGAACAGCGTGCGTTCGCCCAAGTCACTTTTATAGGTTGACTGCATTTCGAGATGCGCCAAATAATCCGGGTCTGTGACCCGAAGCATTTTGTCGGCATCGGCAACAAATGACGAGAGTTCGGGATCGAATAGCACGGCGGCTGTACCGGGCAAACCGACAAATTGGAGCCACGCCAGCGGGTCGGATTCGATCAGTTGTTTCGTTGCTGCATCGAATGGCTTGTAGGGATTGGACACTCGAATTTTCCTCTGATGTCATTATACCACGCCCACCAAAACCAAAGCCTCCTTCCCTCAGTCAGAGTCGAGGAAAGGAGGCAAGTTTCGCAAAATCGTTCGGAGAGAGCAGATTATTTACGGCGTTGTCGGCGGCGATACGAGCAGAACGCGCCGAATGCTGCCATCGAAGCCGCCAATGCCACCGTTCCGGGTTCAGGAACGCCGGGCGGCGGGGGAAGCACCGTATTGAACTCGATAATATAATTGAGTCGCGACGGCTCACTCAAACTACTCGGCAAATCGTTCCATCGTCCCGACTGCTTCATTTGTGTGTAATGTTCCGTACCGAAGGAGTTATTCGGTTCATTCACATCCCAGTTGATATAAGTGACGGGTTCTCCATTTGCCCAGACAAAGGTTCCTTCGGTTACTCGATCATTGAAACCGATCCAAGCGGTATTGGTATACTGCGGAAAGAAATTTAGAATGAAAGCGTTTTCGGCGGCATTATTGATTGTCGTGATATAGCCTTGCTGCCCATCCACAAAGAGCAACCCTGCGTTGTTGACCGCATCCGTCCAAAGTTCGGCGGCTTGGCTGAGTTCGTAGGTACGTCCTGTGGCGGGATCGACTGTACGGAAGGGTTGCGCCAACGCGGGGACGGCGGCGACGACAGAAATTAAACCAGAAAGTAGAAAACCGAGGCGGTGGAACATATCCGCGTCTCCTTTTGCACTCAGAAATGAGAGTCACTTTTAACTCTCGGTAATCTTACCTGCAAAATCTATGCCAATCCAATAAAAATCCGATTTTTATTGGAATTTTCACGAAAATGACTCGCCGTTCCTCCGACAATGTACCCAATTGGTTTCAGAATGACGAAGCAGGAACCGCTTCCTGTTCGTATCGGTAGTAGAATACAGCACAGAGTCACTGAAGGTTTTTGTCACCCATCATGAGTATTGCACAGATAGACACATCATCACCACCGCGCCCCGCGTCGTTTCGGCGTACCGGCATTATGTTTGGCGAAAATTTGCGTAGTGCTTTCCGCGCCCTCTCGCTCAACTGGGTCAGATCACTCCTTACCATGACAGGGATTGTCATCGGTGTTCTGGCAATTGTCTCCCTTGTTGCCATTATGAAAGGTGTACAGACCGAAGTTTCGCGCCAAGTCGAAGGGTTGGGGGCGAATCTGATTCTGGTATTGCCGGGCAAAATGGGCGAAGACGGGCAGATGAATCCAATGGCGATGATGGGCGTCTCGACGCTTTCCGATAAAGATGTTGAGGCTCTCCAAAAGGTTCCGGGCGTGACGCAGGTTTCGCCGATTGTGTTTGTCGCCGGTACTGTCGAAGCCAAAGAGACGAAGACCGAAAACGGCAAGCAAGTCGTTCACCAAGCCGAAGCCACTGCCCTCGTTGTCGCGACCAACAAAGAGGGCGTCGTCATGAACCCGACGCCGCTTTTGGAAGGTCGCTATTTTGAGCCGTCCGAAAGCGACAAAAATCTGTGCATCCTCGGCTACAAACCCAAAACCGATCTTTTTGGTGACGCATCCGCATTGGGTAAAAAAGTGACTATTGCGGGCAAGCAATGGGATGTCATCGGCGTTTTGGCGAAACCCAAAGGCGACGGGACGCTCGGCAATGCAATGCTCGGCTTGAGTACTCTCGTCTATCTCCCGGACAAAGCGGCACGTCGCCAAATCCCCAACGGACAGATCAATCGGATCGCCCTCAGAACCGATTACAAGCACCCGGCGGCAGAGATCGTCCGAACGCTCAGACAGACGCTTATCAACTCGCATGGCGGGCGCGAAGATGCCAGCGTCATCACCCAAGAAAAGGGACTCGAACTGGTCACGAAGCTGCTCAATATGGCAACCGCCCTGCTGACGCTGATCACCGCCATTTCGCTGTTTGTCGCCGGTGTCGGTATTATGAACATCATGCTCGTGACAGTAACGGAGCGCACGCATGAGATCGGGATACGCAAGACAGTCGGCGCACGGCGGCAGGATATTCTGCTCCAATTTTTGAGCGAAGCAGTTATTCTTTCGTTGTTCGGCGGCGTGATTGGCTTGGTTCTCTCGTGGGGATTGTGCGCCGCGATTGCCGCGTATTCGCCCTTAACTCCGATCATCACTTTCCCGTTAATCGTCACGGCGTTGTGTGTGTGTACCGCCGTGGGCGTGGTGTTCGGTGTTTTCCCGGCGGTACGCGCCTCGCGCCTCGACCCCATAGACGCCCTGCGTCACGAATAGGGTTATGGGTACAAGAACGTACCCGTCAGAAAAACAGACGTCCTGCGGATGCACACTTCCCAAATTGAGAGCAATCACGTTGTGCATCGGGGATTTTCGTCCGTAGGACGACTGTACTTCAGGCGGGTACGTTCTTGTACCCGGACGAACAGACATCCACAAAAGGAGGTCTATCATTGTCCAACGACCCAACGACCTACCGCCCTTCGCCCATCATAACAAACGCCGCCCAATAATAGGGATGGCGATATTTCGAGGTGGACTGCAGGGTTCGTGATGCCGTTCGCAGAGCGTTGGCTTTGTCTTTTCCTGCCTTCAAGTTGCCGTAGAAGCCTCCCATGAGTTTCGCCGTCGCCGCATCGTCCACGCTCCACTGCGACACCACTTGCGTTGGACATCCCGCGCACAACAAAGCCCATGTCAGCCCGACGATTCCCTCGCCGCTTCGGGTTTCGCCTCGCCCTGTATTGCACGCCGAAAGCGTTGCCATCTCCGCATTCAAGGTCAAATCATAAACCTCTCGCGCCGTCAAAAATCCGTCCTCTTTGGCGTTGGCATTTGGGGCGGCAAGCACCACGCTCGACAGCATCGGAGCCGCATCGTTGACAAAGCCATGCGTCGCGAAATGCAGATACCGGAACTTGCCCGCTTCCGCCTTGACCGTTGTTTCCTGTGCGTTTTTTAGCGTCAACACTTCCGCATTGGGAAAGAGAGTCTTGATTGCATCGGCTTCACGCTGAGTTCCGGCAAGCGAGGCGATGTAGCCGCCGCGTACCGGAACCGTCGCCGCCAACTGCATCGAAATCGAACGCGACGGCTCCGCCAAAGGACGTGACGGCTCTGCCAACGGACGAGAGGGTTCCGCCAACGGGCGTGAAGGCTCAGCAAGAGGACGAGACGGCTCCGAAAGCGGACGCTGACCCGGCAAATCGTTCAAGTCGCCAAAGCGTTTCGTTGTTCCAAAATCAGGATTCGCCACAATCAGCACACTGCCCTGCGG
>CAZPZP010000040.1:0-384 GCA_964591025.1 uncultured Chthonomonadaceae bacterium | reverse complement strand
CCGCCTGCATCCCTGTCGCACTATACGCCGACGAGAGAACATAACGCGAACCGAGAGTGCGTTCGCTCTTCAACAATGCCGCGAATGGCACATCCCACAGCACGCCATCGGGGCAGATAATGAGCCGCGTTTTGCCGCGCAGAGACTTCGCTGCGGGTGCAATCAGCCGCGCATACAACGCACGGGCTTGCGGCTTCCACGCTTTGCGCGGATCGGAACACGCCAATCGAAACGCCTCCGCTTGCTTTTGCATCTCCTTCGCAGAAATCGTGATCGCCCGCACCTGCGCCTTGCCTCGCTCCGTCGTCACCACAAATACGCACATCGTTTCCGAATTGAGAGCGGCATATTCCAGCAGAACCGTATCCGCCGGAATTAACTTTG
>CAZPZP010000039.1:0-13731 GCA_964591025.1 uncultured Chthonomonadaceae bacterium | reverse complement strand
ATCCGCGCCGTTTCGCTCGCTTCACGGCACTGCCCTTGAACCGAACCCGAAACTCGTCCTCACTCAACAAAAGCAACTCTGTCAGTTGCGGCGTCTCGGTCACTGCACGCGATTGATAGGCCGCCTCTTCGGTTGGAGCGGAACGCCGCAGATTGAACGGGCAGACCTCTTGGCAAATATCGCATCCATAAATCCGATTGCCCGATTCTGCCAAAGCCGGACGAAACTCTTCCGGGATCGCGCCTTTGAGTTCTATCGTCAAATAGGACAGGCAACGCCGCGCATCGAGTTGATACGGCGCGACCAATGCCCCCGTCGGACAGGCGTCCAAACAGCGCGTACAGGTTCCACAGCCGCCCAAGGCAGCCGCGTCGGGAACTAATTCCGCCGTCGTCAAAATCTCGCCAAGAAAGAAATAGGAGCCGCGCCGCGTATTGATCAGCAGTGTGTTTTTGCCGAACCAGCCCAATCCCGCACGCCTCGCCACTTCCCGTTCCAAGACAGGAGCCGTATCCACAAAAACGCGCCCCTCCACTTCGCCCCCATATTCCGCCTTCAACGTCTCCCAAAGCACCCCAAGCCGCGCCTTCATCACCTCATGGTAATCGTCGCCGCGAGCATACCGCGCAAAAATTCCCCGTTCCCCGCCAATTTCCGGCGTCCCCGCGCCCTCTTCTACATCGGCGTAATAGTTCATCCCAACAGCGATCAGCGACTTTGCGCCCTCCAGCATCAACCCCGGATCAAGCCGCTTCTCCACATTCCGCGCCAAATACTCCATCTCACCGGCATAACCGTTTGCCAGCCACTCCCGATATGGCTCCGCAAAAATTGAGGGTTCGACAGTCGTAATTCCGACCAGATCGAACCCCAACTCCAATGCCTTCGCCTTGATTATCTCTTCAATAGAACCACAGGGGACACGGGGATCATGGGGAGATATAGAATCTGAGATTTCGTGTCCTTTTCGTGTTGTTTCGTGGATCGAATCTTGCATTTTCCTGTGTTCCCCATGTTCCCTGTGGCTCCTATCCTACCGCGTCGAGAGCATCACGTATCGACATCTGCACGCAGGTTAAAATGGGAGTATCACGGATAGTATAAACGCTGGACTCCGTTTCGCGCAATGCCATCACCAAATCCAAAAAGTCGGCAGGAACATCGGTTTCAAACGCGACCACAAACTCCTGATCGTCAATCCCGAACGAATAGGTAGTATTGAGTTTGACCGACGGAAATTTATGCCCGACTTCGATATGCGTCGTCATCGCCTTTTGGCGTTCTTCGAGTGATTTGAGATACCACTGCCGCGACTTCACGAAGGGATACACAAACAGATATTTGCGCCCCGTCGGTTTGATCACAAGGCGGCGACCTTCCGGCGCGTCCGTCTCATGCGGGTCTTTGTAGACGGAATTTTTCGTCATGCCGAGAAAGCAGTAAGGTTGCGTCGCCCAACGCCCCATGCCCGAATTGAGCAGGGTTGTGCCGTGCTTGCGGATCGTGTCGAGTTCGAGCGAGGAATTCCATAACAGCAAATCCACATCGCCGCGCACTCCCACCAGCGAATAGGCGCGAACCGTCATCTCATCGGCGGCATTTTCGACAGCCGCCACAAACTCGGCTTTGTCCCGCTCCCGCACGTCTTTTGGCAGTCGCCGCCACGCCGCGTCAAACTTATAAAAGGCGAACTGCACCATCATTCGTCCGCGATTTTCCATCTAAATTTCCTTTTCTCCATATAATCCGGGTACAGGAACGTACCCGGCAAAAGTACAAGCGTCTTTCAGACGCACAATTCGCTTCGAACTGGGAGAATGCGCGTCTGAAAGACACTTGTTTTTTCCAGACGGGGGTTGAAAACCTCCGGTGCGTAACGTGAGTTTCTAAATTTTAATCAAAACTCATTCCGTCCAGCCAAATCGTGAACGGCTCCATCTCCCATGAATCGAACGAAAACGAGAGGGTTTCCAGTTCCTTGAGTGAGAAAGTTCCGTGCGTTTCGCGTGTCCATTTCGCGGAATCTTTGCCATCAATGGGGATTTCGAGGTATTGCCAGAGCCACCGCGCTTCACTGACTTCTTTATCGCGCAGGGGATCATAACCCTTGACCGGACGAAATACCGCGTCGCCTTTGGCACTTTTGAGAGTGACAGTGGGACCCGGTTCTTGAAACCCGTTCGGATTACGATTCTCATAGCGCATCCAAAACGACAGCAACGAGTGTGCCGAAGCATGAACTTTTTCCTCGTTCGAGAGGCGATAATGCATCGTGATTTTACTGCCGGAATAGGGCGTCGGCGTGAACGTCGTCGAAGTCTGTCCGACAACCGCATCGTTATCGCTGGCAATCTGAATTTTGTCGCCCTCACCTGTCCATGCCTTGAGTGCGTTTTCGGTTCCGTACTCGTGCGTCACAGGGCGCGAAACCATGACGTCACGATACGCGAGATCGGCAAGCACGCCGTTGGAGACCGTCAGCCCGACGCGATAATGCCCCGGCTGTGCAAACGTATGCGACACGCTCGCCCCGTCGAACTCCTTTCCATCAATACGCCAGCGATGAGTGAGTTTGCGTCCTGTGGGATCGGTACTCTCGGAGGAATTGAAGCCGGTTTCCACTCCCGCCATTGCCTTATGCCCGCCGCGCAAAATCGCCTTTGGAGCCTGTGTCACGGTGAGATCATCGGCTTGTGTGAGATTGGTGACTTGAATAAACTGGTCAGGGGCGGCGTTGTCTTTGTGGGAATTGTTGGCGACATGGACATCTTCGGCGTACATCGCGAAAATGCCCCATTTGTTGTTTTCGAGGCGGTTGTTCTGAAGAATCCAATGCGCGGCTTTCCACCTCGCGCCTTTGCTGCCCCGATCCCCGCGCAGAACAATTCCGCCGCCGTTGTTGTCGTGGCAATAGTTGCCTTCGACAATGGTATGGGTAGACGGTCCATTCACAAAAACGATGCCGCCATGCCCAAAATCCGGCTCCGGTGCGTTGTGCTTCCCTTCGGGGCGTCCATTGAATCCCGCCTCGTTGCCGATAAGAACGGTATGGTCGCTCGCCCCCAGCCAGAAGCCATAAGAGCAATGGTTCGATTTATTGCGAATATACGTGTTGCCGGGACTCCATGCCTCAAATCCGTTGTTGTTGGCATATGAGCAGTCGTTTTCGACAAACAAATTGCCCGTAGACACCCAGTTATTCAGCACGCGAATAAAAATTCCGTCGCCGCCATAACGCACATCGTTGCGGAAAAATTGGTTGTGGTTGGAGCCGCTTTCGATCAGAACCGAAGTGGAATCGCGGGCATGAACTTCGCCCGGCTTGATACGAATACCATAAGAGAGATTGCAGTCGGAAATGTTGTTGCGGCACGCCGTTTCCATTTTCAGGCAGACGTTGGAGCAATGCGAAAAATCGGAAGTGATCACCTGATTGTCGTCACAGCGGCTCAAATCCAAGCCGTTCCAAACCCGATTGGCGCGGCAGTTTCGGATTGTCGAGCGGTGAACATTGGTTAGGATAATGCCGCCGACGCGATTGCCGTTGCCCCAATCGAACTCAGGATCGTGATAGTTGTCGGAGAAATCGCAGTTCTCCAGTTTCCACGCCGAGCCGTTGGTTCCTTGCAGTCCCGTTTGCCAGCCCTTCGCCTTGATGTTTTTCAGCGTGATATTGGTCGCGTCTTTGATTTCGATGGCGACACCCTGAAACGATTTGAGATCGCCCGCTTTGCCGAGACCGACAAGAGTTTTGCCGTCGCCGTCTATTGTGAGATGACTGCCCTTGACGACGATTCGGCGTCCGGGCGGGATCATCTCCTGCGAGAGTTTGGTATCCTGCGTAATGATGAGCGGCGGCATCGGTTCCTTTGCCGCGTGCAGTGCCAGCACTGCCAAAAGGGTAAGCATTTTTGGGCGTCCTCCTTCTTGGAATACCCGCATTATCCCACAAAACGCCGTGATTTGTCTGTGCGGTGGAAGAGGAAAAAGGAATTTCCATACGAGAGAGCGAACCTCTGCCGTATCACAGACAAAGGAAAACAATGACAATTCTCAAACAGACAATCGTGGCAGCCTTTCTGCTCAACACCTGTTGCCTTGCCGTTGTTGCTCAAAAGGGCAAACCACCTTATCAGCCGACAGCAGCAGACTATGCCCGCACAGACAAGCGAGCGTTCGCCGCATTCCTTGAAACCCATAAATCGCCGAAATGGTGTCCAAGTTTTGCCACCCTGACACAAGAAGCCAATACGGAGAAGATTCTGCACATGACATGGTTTCTTGGTGATAGAGCCGTTCTTGCAATGCAGTTGCTCGTCACACCCAAAGGTCATGTTTACACGCAGCGTATTGCTTACGAATGGGCAGATCAAGCCTCTGAGCAGTGGACTTTGGCGCAAAGCGATCTCAAGCAGTTGCAGAGCGATCTGCCGGTTTCCATACGCATTGCTCCACGTCCTGCGTTCGGCAAAGTGGTGATCGTCAGTTCACGCAGGGGAACAAAATGGCAAACTACTCTCCATGACAGAGCAAAACTGCCCGCCTCCCTCCAAAAACTGAGGGAAGGACCGCCGGGCAGATATATCCGCGTGCAAAACGGCAGAGTTCCCTAATCGTACGAGGTAACAGTTCAGAGTTGTGGGAGTAAACTACAAAAATCGCTATTTTTGATCATGCTTCGAGATGGAGGCAGAGAGCCTAAAGGCTGATTTGAACGAAAATTCCCACAACCCTGAACTGTTACCTCTTTCTGAATAATCTATGCCATCGGCACAATCTATGCCATGATCGTCCGCTGTTCAGAAATTCAATGAAGGATACTGCCGATAGAACGAGGAAGCTCTGCCGAAGTTCTCATGAGAGGTGCAGCCTCTCCACCGAAGGATTTATTCCCCAAAACATTCAGACACGGATGAGGCGATTGTCGTGATCGTGATGAGCCGGCGGTGCAAAACGCATCGGCGGCACAGCGCGTACCGATTTTGGTGCGTGATAGGCATTCAAGACCGGCAGCGACAAAACCATCAAGATCGCAAGCATCAGCGCAACGATGACTTTGTCCAAAATTCGCAGGTATCTTGCTCGCTCTTCACAGGGCATTTCTACGGGAATGGGCTTTGCAGTTGTCAAGTGGCTCTCTTTCTCAGGCGTCACGCAGACGCTTCCTTGATTTCTCTCCTCTATTTTGTTCCCCATTCAAATCAAAATGCTTTTAAGTGCGATCACGGGGTTTTGAGACGCAAAACGACGGGGTTTCATCGCGACAAGGCGATTTTCTATCTGCCGGGACAGTGATGGGTGCGAATCAAAGTTAGGGCAACCGGGTACAAGAACATACCCAGACTTGCGTTCTGCACTTCAAAAACCATAACTGCCCTCAACTTGCTTCGCGCCCGACGTTGCTCCTCTTGAAACATCAACCCAAATCATGGCGTCATTTTCAGACGCAATATTTGCGCTAAAGGAGAAAGCAGAAAATTATTATGGCAGATGAGAATTTGGCGGGCAAAGTGATTGTCATCACGGGCGCGTCGAGCGGCTTCGGCAAAGGCGCAGCGTTGGGGTTTGCAAAGCGCGGGGCATACGTTGTTTTGGCGGCGCGGCGCGAGCATCTTCTGGATGAGTTGGCGTAAGAGTGCGAAGGGATGGGCGGGCGAGCATTGTCCGTGCCAACCGATGTCAGCAATCAAGAGGACGTGCTTGGCGTTGGTACAGACAAGGTCACGGCGGAAGCAGAACGGCGGCACAGCGTGCAAAGCACCAGCGGAAATGAGAAATCGGCGGGAGATTTCGTTCCTGACCCGAAGGCTCCCTATGCCCATTCCTACTATTGGGCTTCGTTCGTTCTTATCGGGAACAGGGAACAGGGAAACTCAACTGAGAATCTCACCTCTCGCACCGGAGGTTTTAAACCCCCGGTGCGAGAGGTGAGTGAGAATCTCTGTGCTTTTCTTTGTGTGTCCTTTGCTGTTCGTGAATGGGTTTTCGTGTTGATTTCGTGTTCTTTCGTGGATCAGTTTTGCATTGTCTCGTTCCCTGTTCCCTTCCGAAAAATTCCCCTGTGTTTTTACGGGGCAAACTGCCAATAATGAGAAATAGAGGCAAGACTTTGGGCTTGACCTTTTAATTTCGACGCGCAACTTCTTTCGTTTCACCGCAGGACATATCGTTTTTTTTTGAGAATAGAAGGTTTTTTGCTTGTCTCTCGCACAAATACGGGGTGAGAAATCGTCCTGCCATTGGGACACCCCCCAAAATCAACGGTGAACGATAGAAGAGGAAACGCAATGAACACACACAACGGATCGCGCTGGACTGCCATGCTTTCGTCACGGACTGCCGCAACAACGGCAAAGCGCACTACCAAAACAGAGCCAACCGACTGCCGCTTGTCCGACTTGTTGGAGCAGGGACGCTGCTGCACCAGTCCCGAAGCGGCAAACGCGGTCATGCAGCAAGCTTTGCGGGCGGCGGTGCGCTATACCGGCGCGGCATCCGGCTATGTCATGATGATTGATAAAGTCGAGCAGCTTTTGATCAGTGAGGCGGCGGTCAGCATCGGCGGACAAGCCTCGGTTCCCTCCGCACTACCCCTCAGTGAAGGTTTGGAAGGGCAAACCGCCGAGATGGGAATCGCCTTGATCATTTCGCGCCGCACCAAGCAGTCGCCCACCGGCAAATCGCTCGAAAGCTACGGCTACACTAAAGAGATCGAAGCCGCCCTCTGCGTTCCGATCATTCAATCGCCAACCCCCGATCAACCGATGGCGGTTTTGGGCGTTGTGACCCTGCTCCATGAAGGCAAGGGGCGCACGTTCAGCGACAACGAAGCCGACATTACTCAACTTCTGGCGGGAATTATGGCAACTGCCATCGCCGGCGCACGCTACTATACGCACAAAAAAGAGAAAACCATGCGGACGTTGCAGGAGATTATGACACTCCTTGACAGCCGCGACATCTCTTCTCGCGGACACTCGCATCGTGTCGCCGAGGTCTGCGTTCTGATCGCCAATCGTCTTGGATTGGACTCAAAAACTGTTCAGACGCTGAAAACGGGCGCACTGCTGCACGACATCGGCAAGATCGTCATTCCCGAAGGCATTCTCCGCAAACCGGAACGCCTCACCGACAGCGAGTTCGCTATTCTGCACCAATATCCACTGATCGGCTACGAGATCGCCAAATCGCTCGATTTCGATGCAGAGATTCTGCTTTTGCTCCGCAACCATACCGAGAAATTGGACGGCTCCGGCTATCCCGACAACCTCCACGCTGGAGAGATTCCGCTTCCTTTGCGGATTTTGTGTGTTGCAGATGCCTTCGACGCCATGAGCTCGTATCGGTCGTATCGCCCGACACTCGACTCCTCCGCCCGCCGCGAACAGTTGAACCGCTTTGCCGGGACACAGTTCGACCCGAATATCGTGGAAATTCTGAAAGATTTGCTCGGCGATGGCAGCTTAGATGCCCTCTATCGCTCGCAATGGTATCCGATGGAAGAGGCGACCTCCCAATGGGACCGCCCGACAGAGCAAGCGGCATAAACTTCGCCGCATTCGCGCTCATTGAGAAAAGGACATACACCTAATCATGCCAACCGCAAAAACGCTGCCACAACCCACTTCGGTTCTGACTGAAATCGAGATCAACGAGTTGCAAGGGGCGATTGCCTCTCTGAACTTTTCGGGCAATCACACAGAACCCACCGATACCGGCAACCTCAGTTCTCTCTGGACTCTGCTCAATGAGCGCGTTGCTCGCGCCACAGGTACACCGACAGCAATAACACAAGCCCCGCAACTTCAAGCGACTGCCAGCATGGCAATTCCAAACCCAACAGCGGTGACTGTCCCCGAAGGGTATGGCAATTCGGTTGCGGAAACCTATGTTATCGCCGATACGACACTGACAACAAGCCCGAACATCATTGAACCCGAAGCCCTCGCTTCTTTCACCCAAAGTATACCGACGGTGGAAGCCGTTGTTCCTGCACAAGCCCTGACAATCATAGAGCCGGAGACAGTGGCAGTGCTGGAACCGGAAATTTTCAAGCCGTCAATCAGTGATGTCTTGACGCCGACCCTTGTCACATTCGCACCTGTGACGACGCCCACAGTGACGCCGCTCAAGGAATTCCTCACAGCAAACGCCCGCCGCAAAACGGTTCCGCTGGTTCGCCTCGAAAACACTCTGCGCGGCGATACCTTCGTGCTTTCGGCGCATTCACAGGGCGAGCTGCTTCCTCATATTACCTTGGAATTGACTGCCCCGCTCGGCAAAACCGTGCAGACGGCATCGCGCACCGGCGAGGACAGCACCGACAGCGGGCAGCTTGCCACGCTGGAAAGCGTCGAAACCGGCGGCGAAGGCAAAACTTCGCTCAAGGCAACCGTCGGCTATACCAAAGGCTCGCCCGATATTGTCATTGAAGTATCGTGCGTGGACGGCAGTGACTGGCAGTTCCACACGCAGGAGAACGGCAGCGATGTCTCAGTAGAGTGGGAAGTCACGCGGCAGAAAGGCAAAGCGATTGTGATCGCCGCCGCCATCGGACGCGCCAAAGGCGCAGAAGACGTGATCCTCGAACTGAGCCGAACACTGATTATGCCGACAACGGAGGGAGCCGTAACACCGCAATGGCGCAACCTTGTCGAACTTAAGCAGCCAATGCGGTAACCGAACAAAAAAGCCCATGAGTTTGATTCGATCTCAAACCCATGGGCAACTTCTACGGGAGAATGTCGCCAAGAACATTGTAGTTGCCGATAAGCAGCAGCAGATCGCCGATGTCGTTGACTTGGTCGAGATTGAAATCAACGCCCTCATCATAACTGAGAGAGGGGCTGATCTGATTATACGCTCTGATGAGGCGCAACAGATCGGCAATATCGGCGGCATTGTCGCGTGTCCCATCGCCCGTCTTGACCAAAACTGGAGCGGGAAGCGTCACGTTCCCTTCTGAGAGATCAACGGCTATTCGTTTGGACAAATAACTGCCGCCACTGATGAGAACAGTATAGTTGGCACGCGGCAAGCCCGCAATCGCAAACGCTCCGGACGGACTGACCAAAATGGTTTTGACCGTATCCACGCCGCCTGTGCGGAAGGAAAAAGTCAGGGTTTGGTCTGGAGCCGTCGGAGAAATCCCTTGCAGAGTCAGCGTGCCACTCAGCGTGACCGGCAAATTGAGCGGCTGCCGAACAAAGATGTCGGTGAACTCGTTCGTATCGTTAGGAACGAGATTGGTCGCGCTTCCCTTGAACACCAACACACTTGCATCGGCGGAAATATCGGCTATGGACGTTTCGTCGTTGCCCTCCACACCTCCAACGCCCAAACTGACTCGCAGGGTGATTCCTGCCGCTCGCTCATAAATAAAAACATCAGCGGACCCGTTGGTATCATCGCTGACGAGGTTGGTTGCGAAACTGTCGAACAAAATATATTTGCCGTCCGGTGTGATCACATCGAGGTAACTGTCATCATTGCCCTGTAAGCCTCCGCTACTAACACTGACACGAGTCGTCGTCGGTATCGCCGGAATTGTCAGATCACGAACAAAGACATCTAATCTTGCATTGGTGTCACCAGCAACAAGATTCGTGGCAATACTGTCGAACGCAATGAGTTTGCCATCACTTGAAAGAGAAATATCCTCCGCGCCACTGGCGGCATTGCCTTGAGTTCCATTAGTGGCGCGGCTTGCAATAACGGTTGTCCCTGCCGCGATATTCCGCACAAAGACATCCCCGGCGGTGTTGGCGTCTCCTGCGACAAGGTCTGTTGCAATGCTGTTAAAGGCAACTGTGCTGCCATCGCCTGAAATCACAGCATCAGCAGAAAAGGCAGTCGCTTGCGCTCCGGTGCTACTCACGCTGAGGCGCGTGGTGGCGGCTGTCGTGGTATCGTAAAGGAATATATCGCTCTGACTGTTGGTATCGCCGCTGACGAGATTGGTTGCTCGGCTCTCATACGCGATATAGCGACCACTTTGGGAAATCACGGGATTGAGACTAAGCCCATTAGATTGCGCTCCCCCTATTCCGTTGGAGATGCGTATCGTAGTATTGGTGACAGTGTCGCGCACAAAAATATCATAGGCAGTGTTTGTGTCGCTGGCAACGAGATTCGAGGCGATACTGTCGAATGTAATATAGCGTCCGTCGCCGGAGATTGCAAAACCTATGATAGCATCGTTGGTTTGCCCCCCCGCCGTAGAAACATTGACGCGCTTGGTAACGCCGGTTGCCAACTCCGTGACAAAGATATCCTCTTCATCATTGGTATCACCAGCAACAAGATTAGTGGCTAACGAACTAAATACCACAAATTTTCCATCGGCGGAAACACGTGGATTGAAACTATTCCGATTGCTTTCCGCGCCTCCTGTGCCGACGCTGATTCGGGTTGTGGTTTGAGCGAGAGTAAAAGCGGGAAGAGCGAAGAGTATACCGAGAAGCGTGGCGGACTTGATGGCACTTCTGAGAGAGACGAACATAAACTTTCTCCTTACTATGGAACATTGGCAGGACAACACCAACGACTAAATGCCATGATACCGCAAAACGCGCAAAATTCCCGAAGAGTTACGGCGTTCTTCTTGACAAAGCCCCTCTGCTTGGCTATACTTGCACTGGACGCGCCGATTTCGGCGACGCAAATTCAGGTAGGGAATAAGGAGAGAGACGTGAGCCGTATTCAGGCAAGAAAAGAAGCCCCCTATGTTGTGGGCGTAGACCTCGGCGGAACCAATGTGCGGGCGGCGGTGGTGGATCAAGACGAAAAGATTCTGGCACGGCATGAGAATTCCTCAGACGCCAAAGCGGGCACACACCATACCGTCGCACGAATCGGAGACGCCGTGCGCGGAGCCGTTGCAGGGGCGGGCATGAAACTCGAAGACATCGCGGCAGTCGGGATCGCCGTTCCGGGACACATCAACGTCCCGGAAGGAATCGTCATTTGGGGTCCGAACTTCGGGCATTACGAGGACGGCAAATATCTGCCGTTCAAAGCGGTTCCCTTGCGGGATATGGTCGAGGCGGAACTCGGCACGACGATGGTGATGGACAACGACGCCAACGTCGCGGCACTCGGCGAATATCGCTATGGCGCGGGGCGCGGAACCAAGCATCTCGTCATGTTTACGCTCGGCACGGGCATTGGCGGCGGCATCATCGTTGACGGCGAAGTGCTGCGTGGAGCAACAGGCGGTGCGGCGGAAGTCGGGCATATTATCATTGCGGCGGGGGTTGGCAGCAGTCAGAACGGGGCGCATGGTCGCCTTGAATCATTGGCAGGACGCGATCCGATTTGCGAACGTGCCACGCTGAAAATGGAATCGGGACGCGCCACCAAACTGTGGGAGAATGTTCACTCTACCGACTCGCTTCAAGTGATTCTCACTCCGAAAATGATTGATGACGCGGCTTCGGCAGGGGACGCGCTCGCCATCGAAGTCATGGAAGAGATCGGATTCTTTGTCGGGCTGGGAATCGCCAATATGATCAACGTCTTCAACCCGGAAGTGGTGGTTCTCGGCGGCAAAATTTCGCGATCCGAAATCCTGTTCCAAACCGCACTTCGCGCCGCACGCGCCAACGCCATCGGCTCGATTTTGGCGTCGGCAAGAATAGTGCGGGCAGAACTCGGCGACGATGCGGGAATTATGGGCGCGGCGGAACTCGCTTCCCGCGAAGCAGGACGGTGATCCCTATGCCGCACATCGAACAAAGCGTTGAGATCAACGCGCCAATTGAAAAAGTCTATGCCATTGCCCGCGATGTCGAGGCGTTTCCGCAGTTTATGAACGACCTCGAATCGCTGGCGGTCTTGGAGCGCAACGCCGACAATTCCCGCACGCTGACGACATGGGTCGGGCTGATCCGGCAGTTCAAGATGAAAATTCGCTGGACGCAGGAGGATGTCTGGAACGATGCCGCCCATCGCGACGACTTCCAAATGACGCAGGGCGATATGGATTCCATGAGCGGCTATTGGCAATTTACGGCGATCACACCGACCACCACTCGCTTCGAATCGAGTGTCAATTACGAGTATGATGTTCCCCTTGTCGGACCCATGATCAAGACACTGATCAAAAAACTGATGACGGACAATCTCCAATCTACGCTGGATTCGATCAAGAATAAAGCAGAGGAATAGAGGATAGAAACGACGACACAATCCGACACGACAACCAAGCCGTCACGAGGAAAGCAGAGGGCAAAGCGTTTTGCGTTTGCCCTTTTGTTTTGTCTGCTCGCGGTGTCGGGTTCGATTGTGAGCGTGTTTTTGATGGGACAGGCGACCTATTCGTGGCACGGCTTCGAGGTCGAACTGCGGGTTCTTCCTGCCACAACGGGCGAAACACGACTGCGCCTTGTCCCACTTGGAGAAGTCAAAGCACAGACGCATAAAGCCCCGATTGTTCTGGTCGCCAGTCTCGAACAGATTCAGATCGATGAGATACAAAAGTTTCTCAAATCGTCGCCCAAGCCGCAAATCCTCGAAGCCGAAGCCAAGCAAAAAGCCCGCGAAGTCGGTATTGATTTTGTGCTGCGGCAGTTGGCGTTAAGTGGATTGGGCGCGTTGATCGCTCCGATTATTCTCCGCGTGAAGGGGAGGCACTATCTCAGTGCGAGTGCGGTTGGTATGACTGCCATGCTGCTGATGCTCTGGGGAATCGCGGCGGGGTTCGATGGCAAGGCGTTCCAGAATCCGACCTATACTGGGACACTCAAACAGGCTCCTTGGGTCATTCAATTCGGGCGTGATGCCTTCACCAAATACGAAGTTCTCTCGCAAAAACTCAAAACTGTCGCCGGAAATCTCAATATACTTTATGGGCGCATCGCTGCCGTTTCAGATAAGATCGGCTTCGACAATACAGGCGAAACCTTTCGCGTTTTGCACGTCTCCGATATTCACAACAACCCGGCGGCGATTTCGTTTTTGCGCGAAGTGGCGGATCAGTTCAAGGTTGCGTTCATTATTGATACCGGAGATTTGACCGATTTCGGCAGTCCGCCCGAAACGGCACTTGTCAAAGAGATCGGCAGACTGCCTTATCCTTATCTATTCGTTGCGGGCAACCACGATTCGCAAACCGTGATGGATGCGTTGGCGAAATTTTCAAACGTGACGATACTCAATGGGCAGCGTGTCGAAAGGGAAGGATTATTTCTGCTTGGCGTTCCGAACCCCGCCGCGATGCGTCCGGGCATTGGGAGTGTGGATGTCTCGCCGGAAGAGATGGAGCAGGGAGCAGTCGCGTTATCGAGTTTGGTCAAGGCGCAGCCTCAAATGCCGGATATTGTTGCTGTACATGACCCCAAAGAGACGGCTTGGATTATAGGGCGTACCCCTCTTATTCTCTGTGGTCATATGCACCGCGAAGCCATCGAAATCAGGGAATTGCCTTCACCTTCTGAGCATCCTTCCGAAACCACCCCTCTCATACGCACCATTATCTGCAACGCCGGAACGACGGGGGCGGCAGGGGGACGCTATTTCGAGAAAGACTCAGGCGTACCGTTCTCGTGTGCTGTTCTCACTTTTCGGCGCGACACCAAGCCTGTCCAAGTGCCGTTTCGAGTTCCGCGCCCGCAACTCCGTGCCATCAATCTCATCGTTTTAGACGGAACCCTCAATCAATACTCGATCCGCCATACCGACATCAACCCTACGCCGCTCCCTAAACCAACAGTCGCCGCACAGCCCTGAGAC
>CAZPZP010000038.1:0-13768 GCA_964591025.1 uncultured Chthonomonadaceae bacterium | reverse complement strand
AAGCGGCGCGTGACGGAACGCCTCCTCAATTGCTGGTCGGCAAAGTCCATCAAGGCGTTTCAGTCAGAGAGATTGTGTTCGTGCTTGGCTTCGCGAAAGACGATGCCGAGTTTGTCCTCTGCCCCCAAAAATCGGAACACTTTGCGGGCGGCAAGGTGACTCTACTGTGTGCCGTCGAAGAGAACAAGGCTTTCGCCGCCGTTGGTATTGGTATCGCGAACCTTTGGAGAAGCAACCGCCTCCCGCCGATTGACCAGAATTTCGAGCCGACGCACGATTTTGGCGGCGCGATCCGTTGCCGCAACTCCCTGCGAATTGCCCACCTCGAAGAGTGTCCGACTCTCCAGTTTGACCACCGCCGTACTGCTCTGTCCCCAAACCACAGAAACTATGCCCAAAACCAAACACAATACCAACAGACCTCTTGCCTCAGTCGGGTACAAGAACGTACCCGACTCAAAAACAGACGTCCTACGGACGAAATTCCCTCTCCCTATCGAGTGCGAAGCACGGCACGGCGGAACGAGACCTGCACGCAGACATTTATTCTGCTGAACTCTTGCAAGAGGTCTCTTGTAATTTTCCGCAAGAGAGCTTTCAATCTCATTCATCGCCTGTTGGACTTCAACTCGAAGCGCAAAGAGGCTTAAATTTGTCTAAACGTGAATTAGGAGAGAAGAGTTCTTTTATTCGCCATCGCCAAGCGTTTCGCCTTCCCCGAAATGACAAAAAAAAGCGGCGAGGGGAAAATTTCCCCTCGCCGCCGTCCCTGTTCCCTACTATCCGTGCCAGTCAATGTTAGTGACCTCTTTGGCGTGCGCCACGATGAAGTTGCGGCGGGGTTCCACTTTGTCGCTCATAAAGATGTCGAACATCTCGATGGCGGCGGACATATGCTCAGGATCGATCTGCACCTTGATGAGTTGCCGCTTGTCCGGCTCCATCGTGGTTTCGGCAAGGTCAACAGCGTTCATTTCGCCCAACCCTTTGAAGCGCGTCACCATGATGTCTTTTTTGCCGCGATTCTTCTTCAGGATTTCTTCGCGCTGTTCTTCGTCTTTGGCATAGTATTGATCGTTTTTGCCGACCTTTATGCGGTACAGCGGCGGCTGTGCGACATAGACGTGACCCTCTTCGATCAGCGGGCGCATATACAGCCAGAAAAACGTCAGGAGCAGCGTGCGGATATGATCGCCGTCTACGTCCGCGTCAGTCATGATGATAATCTTGGCGTAGCGCAGTTTGGACAAGTCATAGACCGCGCCTTTGTCTTTCTCTTTGCCGATCACGCTGAGCAGATTGCCGTTGGCGTTGTCATCGGACTCGACTTCCGCCTCTTTTTCGTCCTCGTCATTGCTGCCGTAGTTGATGCCCGTGCCGAGTGCCGTAATCATCGAACGAATCTCTTCATTTTCCAGTACTTTATCCACGCGGGTTTTGCCGACGTTGAGGATTTTACCGCGCAAGGGCAAGACTGCTTGCGTGCGGCGGTCACGTCCCTGCTTGGCAGGACCACCCGCCGAGTCGCCTTCGACAAGGAACAGTTCGCATTCGGCGGCGATCCGTGATTGACAATCGGCGAGTTTGCCGGGCAATGAGTTGGAGTCCAGCGCACTCTGCCGCTTCACCAAGTCAGCGGCTTTGCGGGCGGCGTCTCTGGCACGTTGCGCGGTCAGGGCTTTATCAAGAACGCGCTTGGCGACGGCGGGATTCTCTTCGAGATACTCCGCAAATTTATCGCCGACAATGGAGTTAACCGCGCCTTCGACTTCGGGATTGACCAGTTTAACCTTCGTTTGCGACTCGAAATGCGGGCGCGTCGTCAGTTTGACGGAAATAACCGCCGTCAATCCTTCGCGCACATCGTCGCCTGAGAAGTTGTTCTCTTTCTCTTTGAGAATGCCGTTTTTGCGGGCATAGTTGTTGAGAACGCGGGTGAGAGCCGTCTTGAAGCCCGAAAGGTGCGCTCCGCCCATGGGAGTATTGATATTGTTGGCAAACGAAAGAATGGTCTCGTGATAACTCAGGTTGTATTGCAAGGCGATTTCGACAATCGTTGTATCGCGCACGCCGCCGAAGAAGATCGGCTTGTGAACCGCGTCATGCGTTTCGTTGAGATGCTCGACATACTCCACAAGTCCGTTCGGATAGTAGAAGGTTTTGGTGATAACTTCCGGTGTGCCTTCAACGGCAATTCCATCGTCGCCAATCGTCGCTTCGGGCATTTCGGGATCGCGCTCATTGGTAAATGTCAGCGTCAAGCCTTTGTTGAGATAGGCAAGTTCGCGCAAACGTCGCTCGATGCGTTCGGCTTCATAGCGAATATCGGGAAATATCTCGGTATCGGCGTGCCAGCGAACCAGCGTGCCGTGATCGGTCTTGTTCGCTTTGCCGACAACGGTCAGCGGCTTGACGGTGATTCCTCGCTCGAACCGAATGCGGTGCATTTTGCTGTCCCGCGTCACGGTCACTTCCATCCACTCAGCGGTTGCATTGACGCACGAAACGCCGACACCATGCAGACCGCCGGAGACTTTGTATGCCCCGCCGCCGAATTTACTGCCCGCGTGCAGTTTGGTGAGTGCCAATTCGACGCCGGGAATGCCGTACTGGGGATTGATGTCTACCGGAATGCCGCGTCCATTGTCCTGAACCGACATGGTATTATCAGCGTGCAGGATCACATCGATCTGAGTACAAAAGCCCGCCAGTGCTTCATCAACGGAGTTGTCGCTGACTTCGGTAAAAAGGTGATGGAGTCCGTTGGTGTCGGTACCGCCAAGGTACATGGGAACATTGCGTCGTACCGCTTCCAGCCCTTCCAAAACTTGAATATCTCTGCCGACGTATTCATTGGAGACGTGTCCTGCCGAAGAGATATTGGCTAATGTCTCGGCTTCAGCGGCTTTCTGCTCCGTCGTGCGAACGCCCTTGTTTGCGCCGGGTTCTTCTTCAAGAACAATGTCCTGTAATCGGGGTTTTACTGCGAATTTGTTCGCCATGCGTGATCTGTATCCTTCCTGAGCGCGCCACTCGGTTCGCGCCGGACGCCGTGGGTTGTATCGCTGTAAAAAAGGCGAATCACGGCAGAAATTCGAGAGTATTTTCTGAATGATATTATAGCATAAAAGCAGACAAAAGTAAAGCGTTTGCCTCTCATTCCAAAGGGAAAATTGAACTCGCTGTAGTTTTCTAATATACTATTTTGTCTACTCATTATAGCAGGTCAAAAACGGCAAAATAATAAAGAGAAGTGTTTGACAATTTTGCGGAATCGTGTCTATAATTTCGCGGCGGCAAGGAATGCCGTCCCAAAAGGCAGAACAATGGATTTTCTCAAAGCAGGGCAAATAAAACCGGGACGGCTGATTGTGGTTTCTGGTCCGTCCGGTGTCGGCAAAGATGCAGTACTGGAGCGATTTTTCGAGCGGATGACAGGAGTCATTCGCAGTGTCAGCGCGACGACACGCGATCCAAGACCGGGCGAAGTTGACGGCAGCGATTATTACTTCTTTACACAGGAGAAATTCGCGCACGGGATCGCCAGCGATTACTTTTTGGAACACGCACAATACGGCAGCAATTTCTATGGTACGCCCCGTGACAAGGTTGACGATCTGCGAGCGCAAGGCACAGACGTGATTCTCAAGATCGAGGTTCAGGGCGCACGCGACATCAAGCGAATCGAACCCGATGCGGTGATGGTGTTCTTGTGTCCGCCTTCATTCGAGGAGTTGGAGCGCAGACTGCGTTCGCGGGGAACCGATACTGACGAGCGCGTCGCGGCGCGTCTTGCTATCGCCAAAGACGAACTGACCCGCATTCCCGACTACGATTATCTCATCGTCAATGACGATCTCGACGATGCCGTTGCAACCTTGTGCGCCATCATCACCGCAGAACGCTGTCGTAACAGTTCAGGGTTGTAGGAGTAAGGGACTTTCAAAGATTAAACCGTTCCGTTCTTGCATGGTGCGTCCGGCAGGACGCTCGTCCGAAGGACACAGAGGCGGGTACTTTCAGTACCCGACAATGCGATGGAACGGTTTAATCATTGAAAGTCCCTTATTGGGCAAAGTGACACGCGGCGAAATGCCCATTGCCGAGATCGCGCAAGAGCGGAACGTCTCGCTTGCAAATCTCTTGGGCAATCGGACAGCGCGTATGGAATCGGCAACCTGAAGGGATATGAACGGGACTCGGTACATCTCCTTCGAGCATTCGGCGTTCCGGGCGCAGTTTCGGGTCGGTTACAGGGGCGGCGGCGAGCAGAATCTGTGTATAAGGATGCTTGGGCGCGGCAAACACCTGATCGGTTGTCCCCTGTTCCACGATGATTCCAAGATACATGACGTGAACTCGGTCGCAGCTATGCCGGACAATCGAAAGGTCATGCGCGATAAACAGATAGGACAAGCCCCGCTCTTTTTTGAGGTCTTCGAGCAGGTTGAGGATTTGCGCCCGAATAGAAATATCGAGGGCGGAGATCGGTTCATCGAGTACCAATAATTTCGGGCTGGTCGCAATGGCGCGGGCAATTCCGATGCGCTGACGCTGTCCGCCGGAAAACTCATGCGGATAGCGCGAGACGAATTCAGCACGCAGTCCGACGGCTTGCAATAACTCCTGCGCCTTGCTCCAACGTGCAGCGCGATGGATTTCGGGGGCGTGCGCGGTCAGCGGCTCAGTGACGATATCGCCGACAAGCATTCGCGGATTAAGTGCCGCATACGGGTCTTGAAAAACGATTCCCATTTCGCGCCGTATCTGCCGCAGTTCCTCGCCCTTCAATGCCATCACGTCGCGCCCTGCGAATGAAATGGTTCCCGCAGTCGGCTCGATCAGGCGTAAAATGGCGCGTCCCGCTGTGCTTTTACCGCACCCGCTTTCACCGACAAGCCCGACCGTTTCGCCCGCGTTGATCGTGAAATCCACGCCGTCCACCGCATGAACCGTTTCGCGCACCGTGCGCCAGCCGTCACGCCGCGTGACCCGAAAATACTTTTTCAACCCGATAACAGTGAGAAGGGACTGCATCCAAACCTCGAATAGAGAATTTCAGTGAACGGAATGCACGCAATGTGTCCAGTTCTGCCTTAGTGATACCCGATTATTTCCCGAACTTTGCCGATTTGCAGTCTGCTCAACGATTTTGGCGATTTTGGGCGCGAAAAAAGTCTCTTGCATCGGTTCGCAATGCAGAGAAAGGCATTGAAGAGCCGTCCTGTGAATTCTGTACCGAGGCTACAAAATTATTACCCCACAACCCTATTTGACATTATATCATACAAAAGCGACAATCCTTTTGTGAAACCCCTTGCCTTCCTGCCTCGTCTCTCTCCCGGCAGTGAGTGATAACACCGCCTTGTTTGCGGCGTCTGTTCTCTGCCTCGGTGTTTTCCCGGTATACTTTATTCTCCTATGAGATTATTCCAGTTCATTTTTGGAGGTTTATTTCCTTGTTGACCTTACGATCCCTCGCACAGCGCGGAGCCTTGTTCTGTTGCAGCGCGTCCCTTGTCATGGCGGCTGTTGTTGCGGCTTCGGCGCAAAACGGCAATGGAGCCAAGCCCCACGCCGGAATGCTGCGCTCTCCTGCTATCAGCAAAACGCACATCGTTTTTGCTTATGCCAACGACCTTTGGGTTGTTCCGAAAGAGGGCGGCACTGCCTTGCCTCTATCGAGTCCCGCCGGACAAGAGACTATGCCGCGCTTCTCACCCGACGGCAAGACCATCGCCTTCATCGGAAATTATGAGGGCGGGCGCGACGTGTACACCCTCTCTGCCGATGGCGGCAGTCCCACCCGCGTCACCTATCACCCCGCGAACAAAATGGTCTGCGGCTGGACAAACGACGGCAAAATCGTCTTCCAAACCAACGGCTATGCGGGGCTTGCGCGTCAGCAGCAACTCTTCACCGTGGGCGCAAATGGCGGCTTGCCCCTGAAACTGCCCGTACCTTACGGCGAATCGGGAACCATTTCCGCCGATGGTCGCTGGCTCGCCTATCTGCCGCACAGCACCGATAACCGCACTTGGAAACGCTATCGCGGCGGCATGGCAACCGACATCTGGCTCTTCGACCTCAAAGACAAAAAGTCGAAAAAGATCACCGATTGGGAAGGAACCGATACCGCCCCGATGTGGCTCGGCTCCAAAATCGTCTACCTTTCGGACAACGGCAAAGAGCAGCGAATGAATCTCTGGAGCTACGATACGGAGAGCGGCAGACGCACGCAGCTCACGAAATATGCCGATTACGATCTCAAGTCGCCTTCGATTGGCGAAGGCGAAAACGGTAAAGGCGAAGTCGTGTTTCAATATGGCGCGAAACTCATGCGCTATGATGTGGGAAGCGGCAAAGCGACGGAAGTTCTCGTTCGCATTCCCGGCGACAAGCCCGGCGTTCGCAATCGTACCCTTGACGCCGCCAATTTCCTGAGCGGTTTTACTGTTGCTCCGTCGGGTAAGCGTGCCGTTGTCGAAGCACGCGGCGATGTGTGGATCGCGCCGGTCAAGGAAGGCACGCCCCGCAATATGACCCGCACGGGCGGCACAGCAGAGCGTTCGCCGTCGTGGTCGCCGGACGGCAAATGGATTGCCTATTTCTCCGATGCGACAGGTGAGTATGAGCTGTATATGATGGCGGCAGACGGCAAAGGCAGCCCGGCACAAGCCACTAAAAGCAGCAAAACCTACTACTATAACCCGACGTGGTCGCCGGACAGCCGCTATATCGCTTATACCGATAAGGCAGGAATGCTTTTCCTTTACGACACCAAAACCAAGGCAGCCAAAACCGTTGTGCAGGAGATGGTTGGGGGTCAGCCTTCATTCAGTTGGTCATCGGACAGCCGCTTTATCGCCTACGATTTGACCGACCCGAAACTGCAAACGGCGGCGATCTGGATTTACAGTGTCGAGACGGACGAAAAGAAAAAAGTCACGTCGGGAATGTTCAACGAGACCGCTCCCGCGTTTGACCGTGCCGGTGATTATCTCTATTTTGCCACCAGCCGCTCGTTCAGCCCGACTTATGAAGATTTGGGCGGAACAACGTGGGTTTACAACAATTCGCAGGTTTTGGTGGCACTGCCGCTGCGTGCCGATGTCGCCTCGCCCTATCTGCCCAAAGTCGAAAGCGAACCCGTCAAAACCGACGCCAAAACGGAAATCAGCATCGAGCCGACTGTTGCTGTCATCGCGGCGGCAGAGGATGAAGTCAGCGGCGTATGGAAGGGAACGGTCACAGGCGAAGAGCTTCCGGGCGGGATGCTCGCATTTACTCTGACACTCAAACTCAACGCCGACAAAACCGTGACGGGGACAATTGCCTCCGCTATTGTCAATGCGCCCGTTGCCGGAACGTATGATGCGGCGAAAAAAGCCCTGCTGCTGAACGTCGAGGTCAACGGCGAAAAAGCAACCATCAGCGGCGTGATTTCCGGCGCGAAGATGACCGGAACCGCCGGACCTGAGGGACAGCAATCGCCCTTCGTTGCCATGCGCGAAGGCGGCGAGAAGCCTGTAGTTCCTGCTAAGCCCGCCGACGGAGCCAAACCTGCCGCCGCTGAAGCCCCCAAGAAGATCACGATAGACTTCGCCAATATCGAGATGCGGGCGTTCGCGTTGTCTGTTCCGGCAGGGCGATTCGGCAATTTGGCGGTCAACGACAAAAATCAACTGCTGTATGTGCGCGGCGGGCAAGGACAAGCCGCCGGTGTCTATGCCTTCGACCTCAAAGACGATACCAAAACCGAAAAGCCGGTGGCTCCGGGCGTCACTGGCTTTGACCTTTCAGCAGACGGCAAGAAAATGATCTATCGCGCCGCTGGAGGAGTTTCTATTCAGGACGCGAGCGCGGGCGGAACCAAAGAGACGGTCGTCACGACAGGAATGAGCATGACGGTTGATCCGCGTGCCGAGTGGAAGCAGATGTTCGATGAAGCGTGGCGATTGCAGCGCGATTTCTTCTACGACCCTACCCTGCACGGCGTAGATTGGAATGCGGTTCACAAGCAATACGCCGCCATGTTGCCCGATGCGGCAACCCGTGAAGATGTGGCGTATATCATCAGCGAGATGATTTCGGAACTCAACGTCGGTCATGCCTATTACAGTGGCGGCGAGACGGAGCGCAGTCTGCCGCCCGTCGGTGTCGGGGTTCCGGGCGTGGACTTCACACTCGAAAACGGCGCGTATCGGATCGCGAAAATCTATCGCGGCGCGGCGTGGGATACGGATGCTGTCGGAGCGTTGAGTCTGCCCGGCGTCAAAGTCAAAGAGGGCGATTATCTGCTGGCGGTCAATGGCGTTCCGATGGACACGCGCAAAGACCCGTATGCGGCGTTTGTCGGCTTGAATGATCGCATAATCACACTGACGGTGAGCGACAAGCCGACGATGGACAGCACGGCGCAGGAGATTGCGACGCGCCTCCCAAGCAGTGACTTAACCCTGCGCTATCGGGCGTGGATCGAGAGCAAGCGTGCCTATGTGGACAAAATGACCGAAGGGCGCGTGGGTTATATCTATGTTCCCAATACCGGGCAGGACGGGCAAAGCGATCTGGTGCGCCAACTGCTCGGACAGCGCGGCAAAGAGGCTCTGATCATTGATGAACGCTGGAACGGCGGCGGACAAATCCCGACCCGTTTCATCGAACTGCTCAATCGCCCTACCACCAACTATTGGGCGCGGCGCGATCAGCAGGATTGGGTGTGGCCTCCCGATGCGGCACACGGTCCAAAATGTATGCTGATTAACGGATTGGCGGGTTCCGGCGGCGATGCGTTCCCTTACTACTTCAAGCAGGCGGGACTCGGCAAACTCATCGGCACGCGGACATGGGGCGGATTGGTTGGCATCACGGGCTATCCTCCGCTCCTCGATGGCGCGAGTGTCACGGCTCCGTCGTTTGCATTCTACAAACTCGATGGCAACTGGGGCATTGAAGGGCATGGCGTAGACCCCGATATCATGGTCATGGACGACCCGGCGCAGATGCAGAACGGCAACGACCCGCAGCTCAACGCCGCCATCAAGCAGATGCAAGAGGAACTCAAAACCAAAGCGTTTGTTCCGGCGAAGCGTCCCAAGTATCCTGTCAGAACAGGAATCGGCATCCCCGATAAGGACAAATAGCCGAACGGTTCTCGCTCAAATAGATGAAGCCCCGCCAAAAGTTGGCGGGGCTTCGATACTTTCTCATGCTAATGCCCTGATACCTTCGAACACAACGTTTGAATACGATGCACTCATGGTAGAGTGGCTGCCCTATCGGTTAGTATGCCGCTTCATAGTCTATTCTGATCTGGAGTTTAGTCACTTTACCAAGCCGAACGTCTATTGGATTGATAGTGGGTGGAGTGTTTGCGTCTTCCTCATAACTTGTATATGCATAGAGGTAGCCCTGTTCTTCACGCACGAAGTAGCTGTAACGACCCGGGGGCAAGTTGAGTTGAAAAAAGCCTTTCTCATCCGACTCGACAGTGGCGACTTGCCGTGAGCGGACTTCGGAATAAAACCTTCCGGGTGGATCTGTGGCTGAGGTGGTCTGGTCTGCTGTTGTCGGTTCGTAAAAGTGAATGGTGCGGCGCACGGGCGTGACAGTGCCGGTTGCTGAACCAGGCATAAAGTTACCCTGAAGGAGCCATACCTGTCCCCATACGCCCTCGGTAATGGTAACACGACCTGATTGGTCGGGCGGTGTGCGCGGGGGCGATGAAGACGCAGAACCGCATCCGCACAGCCCTACACTCAACAAGCACACCGCCGCGTAAAACAAATTTCTCATAGTTTTCTCCGCTGAAACTTTGTGACAAAAAGTCCGCTCCTGTTGCCATAGCAACGAGGGCGGACTTCGACGCTATTGATTGGTGAAAAGGAAGCGTCTGGTTGTGTCGGACGGCAGATTATTGGTGTTGATGCGGTTCTGCGTGGCGTTGTTCTTGAGCCAGTCCTGCACTTGGGCAGGGGAGGCGTTTGGATTGCTTTGCAAATAAAGAGCGACGACACCTGTCACATAGGGCGCAGCGGCAGAAGTGCCTCCGAAGAAAGCATTTGGATGGGCTATTCTCCCTGATCCTTGTCCATAATATGACGATGCCGTGACTTCCTTGCCGGGAGCGAAGAGATCAATAACACTGCCGTAGTTAGAAGCAGAGGATGAATTGTAAACAGCGCGGTTATTGTTTACGTCGCTTGCACCCACGGTGATCAGTTCTGACCTCCACGCTGGTGACCTGCCGTCCGCGTTCTGGTTTTCGTTGCCAGCACTAACGACTACAGTGACACCTGCACTCAAAACCCGCCGTGCTGCCTTTTCGAACGGTGATGTTCCCTGCCAAAACCAGGATGAGCCTATCCTCTTGAAGCCGAAGCTGCAATTGACCACAGCAGGCTTGACGTGATTCCTGACGATCCAATCAAAGCCTCTGGTTACGTCCGAAACATAAGCCCTGTTGTTCTCGCTTATCTTCACCGAATGGAGGCGTACGTTCTTGGCAACCCCAGCACGTGTACCGCCGATGATGCTGGCAGCAGGTGTGCCGTGCGGACCTACGGGGCTGTTCCAGTCAATGTCATCCGCAGTTCTGCCGGGAATAGGGCAATAGTCGAGGGAGGCACGCCCTCCAAAGTCGGGATGCTGTATCCAAATGCCGCCGTCCATGACATAGGCGTGAACTCCGGCTCCGGTATTTTGGTAGACGAAGCGGAAGTCCCGTACTGAAGTGCGCTGATCAATGTAGTCCAAGCCCCAATCGAATGCAGTGGGAACCGATTGCACTGCGTCTCCATCGCCCGCAATGTCGCCCATGACAACCTCGACGCGGGAGTCGTGACTCATCTGTCGCGCTTGAGCCTCTGTCATGGTGGCAACAAAAGAGCCAACAGCAATGAGAGTGTCTTGGAGCTGCGCGCCGTATTGATTGCAGATACTTGTAGCCACTGCCACAGGGTCTATCGGTGCCTGAGGTGCTGCTTGCTGCATTGCCGCAGGACCGACAGGCGTCGCTGCCGCTTGATCTACGAAGGCGACTACATACTTGTTCGGGACGGCAGTTGCATCCGTGTAGAAATTGGGGTCAGGGTCTACAGCCTGTGGTGCAGCAGTAGCGGAGAAGCCGCTATTGCTGCCCCCCCCCGACGAGGCTCAGGGTTAAAGTCAGAGTGAGACCCAAGAGCGAACGAGAAAACAAGTGCTTCATCAAAATTCCTTTTCTTTGCTCAAAGTGATGGCAGGTGAACGAAGGGACTGTCATCATATTTAGGATGATTTCCAGAAAGCAGAACGATACAACTTACATTTAGCAAAGTGACACTGCGACGAGGCGCAAGAAAACAGTAGAGTATATAAGCAAAATATATTGCGTACCAATCTTCATAACTATTATAAATGAGTATTTGCATAATGTCAAGTCCTATTTTTTCTCCTTCGCACATTGATATTTGTCTTGGCAAAATTTCTTGCTAACACTCCTCTCGCACCGTCGGCTCAATCCGTGTTTGTTATGATCCCAGAATGGTACGATATTGATCCAGTATCGCTCCACATATATAACCGCTTTGTTTTGCCCGCAATACTGCCTAAAAACTCGCATAATTATCTGCTTGTTTCCCCGTCAAAATCAGGAATAACTCTCTTGTGATGCCCATAAATGGCGTCCATTATCCAACCTAATATTTCACGCCGCCCAAGAACGGCTACCACTTCAAAAGTTTCCACGAGTTCGGCACGCCGCTCACATTCAATGTGACGGCAACGGCGGGGTGGTATGCAGTGGCATACCGCTTCGTCAACACTGCCACAGGGCAGGACAGCAAACCCTCGTTCTCGGCGTCTTCCAAGTCAGTTAGGTACAAACTGCCAACAACGCAAGAAGCCGCGCCAGAGTTGGCGCGGCTGACTTCTCAAATTGGCGGCAGTATCCCATAGACAGACCTGACGCCTCGGACTTGATTAGACAAGGACACTTTCGGCAGAGGACGCGGCAATCGAAGGAAGCAGCGCGAAATCTGTCAGAGCCGCAGAGTAACCACTTTCGTCCCAAGTTGTCGTGACGGTTATCTGAATGGTATCGCCCCGCCTGATTTGAGAAGTCAGCCGCGCAAAGAGTGCGGCGTCCGGCACAGGAACCATCTGCTGAAACATTCGTCCCGGCTTACCATTACGATTTAGATGCTGTCCAGTCAGCAGACGTGGTGGCGTATCATCAGGCAGAATGTCAAGTACCTGCACCGTATTGGTGACGGTATCCTGCCGCCAAATCTTGTCTGCGGCTAACGCTCCAGTTTCGGCAGACGCTTTTGCGGGGGAATGTCCGTTGCGATCCATTCTCCTGTTCCTCCTGTTTCTATTTCCACACCGGCAAAAAGGTCAAACACAGCAATTTGATTGAACTGCTGCCCTAACTCGATGGCGGCTTCCCGATCAGGCAAAACCGCCACAATATCGAGAAAAGTGGTATCTTCTTCTTCCAGATACCATGTTCCGACACACAGACGCGGATCGGAAAGCAGAGTGCGATTTGCCTGAATAAATACCTCAAACACCCTCGCTGGCACATTTTCACCCGCCAATCTGAGTGCTGTTTCCGGTTCCGGGTAAAGAGAAACCGCAAACAGTTCCTGCCCGAACATATCGCCAAAGAAGAGGCTGTATGTGGCTCCATTGCGCTGGAGATGAAGACGCTCGATGTGCTGTGCCGCGTCCTCGACAGAGAGGGGTTTTGGCAGACGGGTTCGACGATTGGACAGATAGGTTTTGAGGTTTCTCGCCATTGTATAGAGTTTACACGATTGTCAATCCACTGTCAAGGAGATCGGCACGCGCACATGGGGCGGGTTGGTCGGCATTACGGGCTATCCGCCGCTCCTCGATGGGAACTGGGGCATTGAGGGGCATGGCGTAGACCCTGATATTATGGTCATAGACGATCCGGCGCAGATGCAGAACGGCAACGACCCGCAGCTCAACGCCGCCATCAAGCAGATGCAGGAGGAACTCAAAACCAAAGCGTTTGTTCCGGCAAAGCGTCCCAAATATCCCGTCCGAACAGGCATCGGCATCCCCGACAAGGACAAATAAGCCGAACCCGACTCTTCCAGACACAACGAAGCCACGCCGGAATTGGCGTGGCTTCAATCGTTCTCTCAACACGAGAGAATTTCACTCCTTCGGCTTCTCCACAGTTTTCGGTAAGCCGATAGTCCGCAATGTTTCGTTGGCTTCTGCGAGTTTCTCCGGGAACAAGACTTGATCTTTGTACTGGTTCAATTCCTTATTCACTTTCACTATCGGCACTTTCGACTGGTTCAATTCCTCGATTGTTTTCATCGTTTCTGCTCCTTCGCCTCGCTAAAAAGGCTTGGTATTCTGCACCCTTCACAAACGGCTGCCATTCGCCGCCCCGCCGCCCATAAATCTCAAAATCTTGTGAGATTTCATCAAGATACACGGTCAAGCCCATCCGGTAAAGCCGTGTTCTTGACTTGGTGCTTCCTATGGCATATACTTAAGCATCTGGATACTGATGAGTGAACGCATAAACCGTTGCAGCAACCGTTGCCAGTATCTTCTGGCTGTCACCGTTATTAGAAACTACGGTGTCATCAATTGCATTGGTTTCCGAAACTTTATCACCAAAGCCGAGATTGTACAATCCCTTGACGTTGGTTTCCGAATACTGAACCCTTTTTTGTATCTTGCCTTTTGTGCCAATGCTGGTGAACTCGAAAACCAACAGTTCATCGTCAGATTCTAA
>CAZPZP010000037.1:9698-14192 GCA_964591025.1 uncultured Chthonomonadaceae bacterium | reverse complement strand
TCTTCACCTTTGCCGTCGTTGATTGAACTCGCCAATGCCAAAATACGGCTGTCGTCTGTTTTTCCAAGAATCCATCGGTAACCCGTCCCAGCGGTTTGGGCAAGACGAACCGTCAGAGTTCGACCAAGACCAAGCCGAACCGTTTTATCGGTGTCTTTCTCCGTGACGGTGACATTCTGCGCGGCGGCAATGTGAGCATACCCGCAAACCATGAGGAGCAAACAAATGAATCGCAGGACGTATCGCATCAGATTTTCTCTTCTCTAAGAGGGCGTTGCAGGAAGAACGACGGCGTTGTTTTCCTCTTGCTGTCGGCTGCGCTGCATCGCCATTTTATTGAGATAATAGCGGCGAATCAGCGAGAGATTGAGGAAGACTCGCGTTCCAAGCGCAATAACGGCGACGAGCGACAACGGGACGCCGATGCTGTCACCGAGCCACGCCAAACCCGCCGCAAGCAGGGTATTGAGTGCGAAACCGCTGACGAAAATATCGTTTTGGAAGCGACCTTCGATACCGGCACGGATGCCACCGAAAATCGTGTCCAGTCCCGCCAATGCCGCCACCGAAAGATACGGCGCGTATTCGGCGGGAAACTGCCAGTTGAGAGTGCGGAACAGTGACCAACCCAGTGCAAAGCCCGCCGCGAGGCTGAGAACCGGGAACCATGCCGTTTTCATTGCTTGCTCTTGCCTTCCTCTGTGCCGCTTACTACAATATCTTTCGACTTTTCCGGCTTGTCCGCTTTTTTGTCTTTGTCGGTACTCTTGATTTCGGGAACGCGCCCGAAACGCAGCTGGGTTCCACCGGCATAAGCGAGCAGGTGAAGTTTCGCGATTTTTTCGATTTTGACCATGCCGGGATCATAGCGTCGAACATCCTCGATAACGCCGCCCGCGATAAGCATGGCACTGTGCAGGGTGCTGGCATCGCCAATCGCCTCGATCACAAAGGGCGGACTGGCGGCGACATGATTGATATGGACAATCGGACCGACACACCGCACGGCACTGCGCGAAATGATCCGCTGTCCATTGACAGAAATCGCTTCGGCATCGGCGGCTTTGAGTTCGTTGACGATGGCACTGATCTGAAAATCGTGAACAAGGTTGCGCTGTTCGAGTGCATCAATTCCGAGCGTCGGCTTTTTGGCACTGTCCACCAGCGTAACCCTGACGCCGGGACCGACCAATTCCGTCACGCCAGCGAGGATGCGGTTATCTTCGAGTTCTTCTGCCAGCCGCTTTTCCGAGACTGTGCCTTTGCTTTTTTCTGCTTCCAACGCCTCTTTATCAGCACGCAAGGCGGCGATTTCGGCTTCGTATTCCTGCGATTTCTTGAGAGCCGTCGCTTCGACGGAACCGGCGAAGAAGCCGCGCCCGCTGTTGCCGCCGCTCCGCTTGATCTGGCTCACGGTATGCCCTGCCGCCGCCAAGAGCAAGCCTAAGACAAAACAGAGCATACTGATTTGCCAGTAGTACGATCTGTGGGTGATACTCGAAGAAAATACGCTCATGTTTCACCGCCTAAATACTCGGAACCGTTTCGTTCTCCAGTTCCAAATGGGTTTCGCGCAGGATGCACGCCGGTTTTTCCGGCACGCTCAGGTTGATTCCGGTCATGCGTTGGGCGATAGCGGGATCACGGGAATAAATTTTCTGAACGGTCTCCCATTTTGCGCCGAGATTTTCCGCCTGCCCAAACTGAATCGCGACTCCGTCACTCATATTTAAGCACAGATTCCCCTGCGGGTCAATAACAATTTTTTCGATGCGCGACATCAAGCCCGAATCGGCACTTTTGAGAAGGGCAAGCGTCTGGGTCAAGGCGAGATCATTGAGCGGTTTTCCGGCAATCGGCGTCACGTTTTGCGCCGAAACGAGGTGCGGCAGTCGGGGCGTTGGCTGCGCCGTCAGTCGGATCGGAAAACCTTGTGCATCTACTTCGTAATGGTGGAAT
The DNA here is from genome assembly GCA_964591025.1 of uncultured Chthonomonadaceae bacterium. Classification (GTDB taxonomy): domain Bacteria; phylum Armatimonadota; class Chthonomonadetes; order Chthonomonadales; family Chthonomonadaceae; genus CAZPZP01. The sequence continues at coordinate 12,233 of CAZPZP010000037.1, read as the reverse complement.
TCCGCCTCGCCTTTTCGGAGCGAAACACAGGCAAACAGCGTGCGCGGCGTCACAGTAACGGCGATGATATTGGGCAGTTGGCGCGAAACTTCCGTTTGCTTGAGTTCCATATATGCGAGCAGTTGTTTTTGGAGTCTGCCTGTGCCGACGGTGAGGAAATTGGTCTGCGGGGCAAGCGTGATCTGTTTTTCTATAGTCGCCCGCTCGTGCGCTGTCAATCCCTCCAAACCCGACACGGTAACCTGCTTGACCGCAAACACCGGCGACGTGAAAATTGCCATCACAATCTCGACTGCCAGCACGGTATAGAGAACGCCGAGCGTGCGTTTGCGGGCATGGCGTCGCGCCGCCTCCTGCTTGGCGCGACTGGCTTGCGGGGTCGGCTTGTGCGGCTTCATCGGCTTACTTGACTTGGGATGCAATTCCTGAGCGGATTTCTGATTGCGCGGGCGATCACACCAACGCGGCGGGTAAGGTGAATTGGTTTCCATCGTGAAAACAGTTTTCTCCAAGTATATTTCAGTTCAATGCCGATTGAATCAGCCGATCCAACAATTCAGGAAACGCGATGCCCGCTTCTGCCGCCGCTTGGGGAAGCAGACTGGTAGGCGTCATTCCGGGAATGGTATTTGTCTCTAAGATAAAAATTTCGCCGTTTTCAACCATGAAATCGGTGCGCGACATTCCCCGACAGCCGAGCAAAAGATGGCACTGCCGCGCAAACTCCTGAGCGCGTTCGGTCAACTCTTGCGGCAATCGTGCCGGAATGATATGCTCACTGCCGCCGTCGGCGTATTTGCTCTCGTAATCGTAGAACTGCGACTTCGGCACAATCTCGATCAGCGGCAAAATCGTCAACTCTTCTTCGCGATTGCCCAAAATCCCCGCCGTGATCTCCATGCCTTGAATATACTTTTCGAGAATTGCAAGGCTGTCATATTTCAGGGCGTTCTGAATAGCGGACTCAAGCTCGTTCTCGTGATTGACCAGCGCACAACCGAAAGTCGAGCCTTCCGCGTTCGGCTTGACAAAAACCGGATAGCCGCCGAGCCGCCGAACGAGAATTTCCGGCAAACCTTCTAAATCCAGTCCACGCGGAACGATCACGTCTTCGACGACAGGCAATCCGGCGGAACGGAACAGCCGCTTGGACATCACTTTATCCATTGCCAGCGCACTCGATAGCACGCCCGATCCGGTATAGGGAATCTGGAGCAGTTCGAGCATTCCCTGAATCGATCCGTCTTCGCCGCCTTTGCCATGCAGGGCGATAAATGCGACATCGGGACGGTTGGCAAACAACGCGCTCATTCCTTGCGGCGTCAACAATTCCTGTGTATCAATTGCAGTGACGGTGTAGCGTTCTGTGTCCAATGCACTGAGAATCATCTTGCCCGTCGAAAGCGAAACCGGACGCTCAGACGAGTTACCGCCCATCAGAACCGCGATATGAAGCCGCTTGTTCTTGCTCACGCGGCTGCCTCTTTCCGCAACGCCGCGAGTTGTTCGCCCTGCTCCCGAATATCGCCCGCGCCCATGATCAAAACCATATCGCCCGCCTGTACCATTTTGTTCAACGCTGCCGGAATTTCCAGTTTGTTCGGAATAAATTGTGCCGTCAAGTTCGGATTTTGCCCCTGCGCCCTTATGACAATCTCCAGCGCGTTGACGCCCTCTATAGGCAGTTCGCGTGCGGCATAAATCTCGGTAACGAACAGTACGTCTGCCCGTGCGAGTTCGGCGGCAAATTCGGCTAAAAAGTCGCGGGTTCGGCTGTAGAGATGCGGCTGAAACACTGCAAGCAAGCGACGATTTGGGTATGCCGCCCGAACCGCGTCCATTGTTGCGCGAATCTCTGTCGGGTGGTGCGCGTAATCGTCCATAATCAGGACATCGCCCGTGTTGTCGAGAATCTCCTGCCGCCGTTCCGCCCCCCGAAACGCCGACAAACCCTGCGCCATTTTGCCGAGCGACTCCAAATCGTTCGCGCCCAAGATGACTGCCGTTGTCAGTGCCGCCGCCGCATTCAGAACATTGTGCTGACCCGGAACCTGCAAGGATACAGAAACGCGCAGAGTTTCATCATAGACATATTCGAATCGAGTCATGCCGTCATTGTATGTGATATTTTCGACCCGCGCCGACAACTGTTGCCCTGCAAAACCATAATCGTATCGCCAAATCGGACCTGCCAATTCTTCGACCAATTCCCGCGTAGGCGCATCGGCTCCGCAGTAAACGATGCCGTGCTTTGCCTCGAACGGAATGGTATCCAAAAACGTCCGAAAACTCTCTTTGACGCCCTCGAAATCGCCATAGTAGTCGAGGTGATCGGCTTCGATATTGGTAATGATCGCGATGTCCGGCTTGAGGCTCAGGAACGAATCATAAGCCTCGCACGCTTCGGCGACGAAGGGCGCGTCGTCCGCTCCGATGTAGACATTGCCGCCCAACTGCGCCACTTCCGCGCCGACAAAAACCGTCGGATTCCAGCCCGCTTCTTGCAGCATCACGCCGAGCATTGCCGTTGTCGTT
>CAZPZP010000037.1:0-9688 GCA_964591025.1 uncultured Chthonomonadaceae bacterium | reverse complement strand
CGATTTTTGCCCCGCCGTGCGCCGCCATGAGTTCGCCGAGAAATTCCGCACGCGAGACGATTCGTATGCCGCGCCGTTTGGCTTCGACGATTTCGGAGTTGTCGCCTTTGACTGCCGCCGTCGCCACAACAAGAGAAATATGATCCGCGATATTGGCGGCATCGTGCATACGAAAGACCGTTGCGCCGCCGTCTAACAGTCGCGCAATCGCTGGATTTAGCGTGGGATCAGCCCCCGGATCGGAACCAAAAACCCGACAGCCGCGTGCCTGTGCAAGCTGCGCCAACGCACTCACGCCGATTCCTGCGATACCGATAAAAAAAATAGAATTTGGAAGTGTGTTCACGATATTGTCAGAAATTCACTCGAAGTCAGATTGTCCAAATAGAAGATACTATTACGACCATTTTTGTAAGCCACAGTGCGGACATTTATCTATAAGTTGATTGACGCTCCATGCACTCGGCTTAAAAAACTTTTTGCCACAACGAGGACATGGAAAAGAACTCCAACGCCCGCCCGCAACAAAAAAGGCAATAAACCACAGCACACCAAACCAGCCTCCGACATTCTTAAAAGTAGAAGAGAGCGTAGCAAGAGCAAAAAACCCTCCTATCCAACTTACAAAAAATGTTGCGATACGCATTCGCAAATCTTTCCATTGTGTGGAATAATTTTGTTCTTGCATTTTGAAAGCCTTTCTCTAAACTTGTAGTCCCGACAAAATCAATCGCGCCACATCATCGGCAGCATTTGGACGCGCCAGTTTTCGCATTCCGTTGCTCAAAGACGCGAGACGCTGCGGAACTTGCTTGAGCTGCAATATCTCTGCCGCCATTTTCTCGCCCGACCATTGGGTTTCAGGGCGGAGCATTCCGCCGCCCGCGCCCTCAACGGCTTTGGCGTTATAGGTTTGGTGATCGGCGTAGGCAGTTGGCAACGGAACCAAAAACGCCGGAAGCGCGTTGACCATCGCCTCAGAGAGTGTCGAAATTCCGCATCGGCACATGATCACATCGGCGGCACGCAACGCAAGCGGCATTTGTATCTCATCGAAAAACGGAACAGGGCAGTATCCCTGCCCCAAGCCGCGAGTTTGTGCCGTCGCCTGAACCGCTTCGATATTGCGGGTTCCGGTTTGATGCAAAATCTGTACGTCCGATTCGAGGAGCATTTTTGCGCCGTCCAGCACAAACCGATTCAACGCTTGCGCCCCTTGACTGCCGCCAATCACCAAAACCGTAAAGGCGTTCGGACTCAGTCCGGCAAACGCTTCTCTCGCTTCCGCTTCGGTGACAGTTTCGGGCGCGACAATTCCGGTACGAAGCGGCAATCCTGTAACGACTGTTTTGCCTTTGGGAAACTCCTGCGCTGCTTCCTCGAAGACAAGGCACACCGTTTTGACCCATTTCGCCAAGTATTTGTTCGTGCGTCCGGCGCGAAAGTCGGGAGCCAAAATCACAGTCGGCAATTTGAGACTCGCCCCGGCAAGCACCGCCGCCGCCGCCACATAGCCGCCGGTTCCGACAACCGCCTCTGCCTTGAACGCCCGCAGATAGGTTTTCGCTTCACCATAGCCTTTTAAGAGCGAGAGCATCACACCAATCGTCGAAGGCGAAATCACTTTGCGGAGTTTTTTGGCGGTCACGGCTTGATACTGCACGCCATATTTCGGGACAATTTCGGTTTCCATGCCCGTTGTGCCGCCGATAAACAGAACTTCGGCGTTCGGTGCGAGTCGCTTGATACTCTCCGCAACCGCAATCGCCGGAAAGATATGCCCGCCGGTTCCGCCGCCACTGACCACAACGCGCATGAGACCCCGTTTCTATCATTTCATTTCTATTAGAGAGAGATGTCGGGTACAAAAACGTACCCGCCTAAAAAACAGACGTCCTGCGGACGAACAGACTGCCACGTTATCGCTCCTCAATAAACTCTGTTGAGTGCAGAAACTTTTACGAGCAGCCAAGAAACTTCCAAGCGGGTATCCTCATCCGCAGGACGACTGTTTTTCAGGCGGGTACGTTTTTGTACCCGGATCACCTTACTTTTGCGACATCGGAGGCGTGGGGTATTGAGACACGCTCAGCAAGATTCCGATGCCCGCCATCAAGGTCATCAGCGACGTTGCGCCGATGCTGATAAACGGAAGCGGGACGCCGGTTGCCGGAATCAGAGTCGTGGCAACTCCGATATTTATCATGGCTTGCCACACGATCAATGCCGAAACGCCCGCCGCCAATAATGCCCCAAAACGGTCTTTGGAGCGTGCCGCAATCATAAACCCGCGCCACGCTAAAACGAGATACAGTGTCACGATGGGAAGCACGCGCAACAAGCCCAATTCTTCTGCAATCGTACAAAAAATGAAGTCGCTGTCACTTTGCGGCAGGTACAGTTTTTCGCGTCCCTGTCCCCAACCCATGCCGAGGAAATGCCCCGAACCGACAGAAAGACGCGCATGATAGACTTGGAGTGTGACGCCTTTCGGATCGGCGTCGGGGTTCCAATAGCCTATCATGCGCTGGCTTCGGTGTCCCACGTTGCCATGCCGCATTCCAATTACCAGAGCGAACAACACGCACGCCGCCGTCACTGCCGCCAAATGCTTGGGACGCGCTCCTGCCAAAAACAGCATCGTCAACGCCGTAAAGAACAAAACTACTGCCGTTCCCAAGTCGGGTTCGCGTTCGATGAGCAGGCAATACAAGCCCGTCACGACCAACGGAGGAACCAATCCGCGATCCGTGAACTCCTGCACGCGGCAGCTTGGGCGTGACAGCAACGCCGCCAAATAGATGATCAGCGTGAGTTTCGCGACCTCCGACGGCTGAAACATCATGCCGAGACTGATCCAGCGATTTGCATTGTTCTTCTCAATCCCAATACCCGGAAACCACACCAACAGCAGCATAAATCCGCCCAAAAACATCAGAGGAACGGCAATTTTCCGCAGCCGCCAATAGCCCATCCGCATCACGATTCCCATCGCAAGAAAGCCGCCAATGACGCCCTTGAACTGCTGAATTACGCTCCCGAATGATGCCAATGAATTGTCGCGGAAGGCAGTGGTGCTTGTTTTGAAATAACTGGTATTGAACACCATGCACATCCCGACGGCGATCAGGCAGATCACCATCGCAAAGAGGAAATTATCCATCGGCATTCGGCGGTGCGTTGTCAGTGGTTGAGTGGTCATTCCGTAAAATCTATTTCCCCTCAGAAATTAAAGCGCGAACGGCGTCCCGAAACGCAGAACCCCGCGCCTCGAAATCGGCAAACATATCGAAACTGGCACACGCAGGCGACAACAGAACAGCGTCACCCGCGACGGCAAGGCTTCGGGCAAGCGTCACGGCGTCCTGCATACTTTCAGCACGGATTATCTTGTCGTATCCGCCCGCTCGAAAGGTCTGCTCCATTTTGTCCGCCGCCCTGCCGAGCAAAATCACTTGCTTGGCGTGTGAGTGCAAAACCGGCGTCAAATCCGAAAAATCGCTTTCTTTGTCCACTCCCCCCGCGATCACCACCGTTGGGCGTGTCATAGCAGACAGCGAACTCACGGCGGCGGCAGTATTGGTACACATCGAGTTATTGATAAACGCTACTCCGTTGTGTTCCGCGACCCACTCCATGCGGTGCGCCACGCCCTTGAACTCCCGAATGCCCCGCGCAATCGCTTCCGGTGTCGCGCCCATAAACAACGCCGCCGCACTCGCCGCCAGTACATTCTCGACGCTATGATTTCCCGGCAGACTCTGCGGCAGTTCCGACACAGGCAATATCGCCACATTTTCGCCGCCCGCCTCCAACCGAACCGTGATTACGCCATTCTCGACAAACGCCGCAGGAACCGATTTATCATAAACTTTTGTGCGCGAAAACCTCAGCAATTTCCCTTGATAGCCGCGTTCTTTCCAACCGTCTGCGATATTTTTTGCGGCTTCATTGTCATCATTGACGATAGCGAGACAATCATCTTGTTGTGCGGCAAAAATCCGTGCTTTGGTTTCGACATACTCCTCAAAACTCGCATGGCGGTTCAAGTGATCCGGCGTGATATTCGTCAATACAGCGACCAATGGCGCAAAATCTTTGACCCATTCCAACTGAAAACTGCTAATCTCCGCGACAATGATCTCTTCATCGTTTAGGTGATCGGCACTGCTATTCCATGCCGCATCTACAAGCGTCAGTTTGATCTCATCTGCGCTGACATTTCCAGCGATTGTTGCGGTTAATCCTGCCGATTCCAATAGTTCGGCGATTAAAATTGTTGTTGTTGTTTTGCCATTGGTTCCCGTCGTCGCTACAATAGGAGCCATTGTAAAATGGAATGCAAACTCTATTTCCGACCAAACTTTGATTCCCCGCCTCACCGCTTCCTGTAATACTTCTGCTGTTTTCGGAACGCCGGGACTGGTGACAACAAATTTTGTGTTTTCTGGGAGTGCTTCATCAACCGTCGCTTTGGGAATAAACTTTGCAGAAACCGCTCGCGCCTCTGCAACCCGTTCTGCGCCGAGTTTTTCTTCTGATGCCGAATCCGACAGTGTGACAATAGCACCCATATAGGTCAGGAAACGCGCCGCCGAAATTCCGCTCCGTGCCGCCCCAATCACACTGATAATCTTGCCATCATATCCACTTTTTATTTTTACCCCATTTATCTGCACCCTTTGCTCTTCTCCCCGATTCGCTCGTTCCGCGCAGGGAGAGAGGAGGCGTTTGCTTTTCCCCGTGTCCCCTGTGTTCCCTGTGGTTCTGTTTGTATTGTCGTTGTAGTCCGTCGTGTGCGTTGTGGTTCCTTATCGTCCCCACAGCAACGCCAACGCCGCGCAAACCGCCCCCGCAATCCAGAAGCGCGTGACAACCGTTGTCTCTTTCCAGCCAAGTTCCTCGAAGTGATGATGCAATGGCGCACGTTTGAAGACTCGGTTTGCCTTCGCATAGTCCAAGCCATGCCGCTTTTTGCGAATCTTGAACACGCCGACCTGAATCACTACACACAAAATCTCTGCCCAACAGACGAGCGAAGCAATAAAAAGCCCTGCTTCTTGTTTGCCGAGCATTGCCGCGCCGCCCAATCCCGCGCCCAACGCCAGCGATCCCGTATCGCCCATAAACATCTTCGCCGGATGCGCGTTCCACCATAAAAAGCCCGCCAACGCCCCTGCCAGAACCACGCAAAACAGGCTCAATGCCGGATACATTACCGACAAAAGCGCAGCAAGTGCCAGTGAAATTGCAATCGTGACGCCGCTCGAAAGTCCGTCCAAGCCGTCGGTGAAGTTGGTCGCGTTCGATAATGCCACCAAGTAAATCGCCATCAGCACGTAATACCAAACGCCCAAATCGAACACAAACGGCGGCATAACCTGCGCCGCCCCAAACTGAATCGAAGTCGTAAAGCCCGGCTGAGAAGTTTTGGCAAGATACAGCACAAATCCAATCGCCACAAGCATCTGCGCCGCAAACTTCTCCCGCGCCCGAAAACCCAAATTCTTGCCGCGCCGCGCCGAAAGATAATCGTCCACAAACCCAATCACGCCGAATGCCAGCGTCATAATCAAGAGGGCAATCGGGGCATATTCCCGCGTTTCCAGCCGATATTTGCCCGCCTGTGTCGCCGTAAACAGCGCAAGATACACGACAGTGAACGCAAACAGAATCAGTAAGCCGCCCATTGTCGGCGTTCCTTGTTTGGCGGAATGCGAGGTTGGGGCGTCCTCACTGATTGTTTGTTTTGCGCCCAACTTCCGCAATAATCCAATCGCAAACTTGCCCGGTATCGCCGCGACCAGAAACGCCAGCACAAACCCGCCGATGTTCTCACGCATGGGCATTATCGCTTTCCTGCCCCGTTATCGCCGCGACGACTCGTTCTAACCGCATAGCGCGAGAACCCTTCACTAAAACTGTCGCGTTTTTTAGCGGAATGTTGTGGAATGCGGCGGCGGCTTCTTCGGCATTATTTGTGTGCAACCATTTCGGCGCAGAATTGCCAGAACGAACAGCTTCTTTGCCGATCTCTTTTGCCAAATCGCCGACAGTAATCAATATATCCACTTGATTCTTGATCACTTCACGCCCAATCATCCGATGCGCCTCACTGGAAAAATTGCCCAACTCCTTCATATCGCCGAGAACGGCGATTTTACGGTCACCGTTATGCTCTCTCAAAGTGCGGAGCGCGGCAGTCATACTCTCGACGCCCGCATTATAACAATCGTCTAATACGGTTGTGCCATCAGGCAAGCGAATCGCGTTCATCCGTCCTTCTGCACCATGCCAATTTGCCAAAGCGTTCATAGAGTCGCGTAACGAAATTCCAAGTACAGAACCAACCGTTATCGCCAAGATTGCGTTATAAATGTGGTGACTGCCGACTGCGGGTATTTGCAGAAAGACGGCTCCCTCACCCCCTAACCCCCTCTCCCGAACAAGTTCGGGCAGAGTGGGAACCTCATGATTGGGGATTGTTCTCCCCTCTCCCCCCGACGAAGGAGGAAAAAGGGGAGAGGGGTCGGGGGTGAGGGAGGAACCTGCGAATTTCACTTCCGCCCCCTTTGTAACCCGACTCACTAAATAAACTAAGAATTTATCCTCAGCAGGCAATATCGCTACGCCATCGCTCGGTAAACGCGCCAGAAGTTCGGATTTGGCTTCGGCGATTTTCTCCTGAGAACCGAGACGCTCGATATGTGCGTAGCCGATGTTGGTGATCACGCCGATAGTCGGGGCGGCGATTTCAGCAAGGCGATCAATCTCACCTAAACCGCGCATTCCCATCTCAATCACCGCGACTTCGTGCGACTTTTCCAATCGAAAGAGCGTCAGCGGCACGCCAATTTCGTTGTTATAGTTTTTTTCGTTGGCGAGAACATTGTACTTTGTTCGCAAGACTGCCGCCGTCATTTCCTTTGTGGAGGTCTTGCCGACACTGCCCGTAATGCCGACCACTGGAATATCGAACTGCAAACGATAAGCCTGTGCCAAATCGCCGAGAGCAATCACTGTATCCGGCACAACGATCTGAATGCCGTCAATATTGCTTTGCACTTCGGAGACAATCGCCGCCATTGCGCCCTTCTCGAACGCCTTTTCGACGTATTGGTGTCCGTCCGAGGTTTCGCCTTTGAGGGCAAAAAAGAGCGTGTCCTGCGCGTCATTGCGGGTGTCGGTGCAGATGCCGCGCACGACTCGTTCCGCCGCGCCTTCGGGAAGGTTCGCGCCCAATTTTTCGACAGCCCAGCCTAATGTGAAGGATTCCATTGTATGTTTGCCTGTTGCGGTGGAATAAATTCCCCGCTAACGAGTACTCAATGTCCGCCTTCGCGGACAACCCACTTTTTTCGGGTGTTTGTCCGCGAAGGCGGACGTTGCGTTTTCCAGAGCGGGGAATTCATTTCACCGCGTTATTGCTCCTTCGCCCCAATCGCTTCCGCCGCGACAAGCCGATCATCGAAAGCCAGTACGTGATCGCCGACAATCTGATAATCCTCATGACCTTTGCCCGCAATCACCACCAAATCGCCCGCTTTCGCCTTCTCAATGGCTAAGAATATCGCCTTGCGCCTATCGGCTTCAACATGGATTTCTGCTGTTATATCGTTGCCGCTCATTCCCGCCAATATCTCTTGGATGATTGCGTCGGGTTCCTCTTTGCGCGGATTGTCTGAGGTCACGATGGCAATATCCGAAAGTGTCGCCGCGAGATTTCCCATTTTGGGGCGTTTGGTTTTGTCCCGATTTCCGCCGCACCCGAACACCGTGATAATACGATTGGGCTTGAGTTCGCGGGCAGACTTCAAGACGTTCTCTAAACCGTCCGGCGTATGCGCGTAATCCACGACAACGCTATACGTATTATTCGGAACCGCCACCGACTCGAACCGTCCCGGAACCGGAGGCAATGCCGCCAAGCCCTGCGCTATCGTCTCCTTTTTGACGCCGAGACGCAACGCCGCTCCTATCGCTCCGAGCGCGTTCCCAACCTGAAACGCGCCGCCAATGGGCAAGACTATCGGCAGTTCCCACTTCTCAATTCCCGAATCATAGACTGCTGTAAAGCGAACCGTTGTCGGCGAAAGTTCAATATCCCGCGCCTTCAAGACCGCCGGATTGTCCTTCGTCGTATAGGTCAAAACGTCGCCGCGTGCCAGCGTCACCAAATCGCGCCCTTCCCATTGCGCCACATTGATAACGGACGTGAACAATGCGCCGTCGGGACGCGGATACAGGACAGGATATTCCGCGAACAGGCGGGCTTTGGCGGCAAAATACGATTCCATTGTGCCGTGATAATCGAGGTGATCCTGCGTGAGATTGGTGAATATCCCCGCCGCAAACGCGATGCCGTCCGTGCGATATTGCGCCAGCGCGTGCGAGGAAACTTCCATCACAACGGCACTCGCTCCGCCGTCGCGCATCTCAGCGAGAAGCCTTTGCAGGTGATCGGCTTCGGGCGTGGTATGGTCACTCGGTATTGGCTTGCCGTCCAATTCCGCCCCAAGAGTTCCGATTGTTCCCACCGAAAACCCCGCCGCTCTCAGTATCGCTGCCATCATGTGAGTCGTCGTGGTTTTGCCGTTTGTTCCGGTGACGCCTACTACGGTCATCTTATGGGATGGGTCGGCATAAAACGCGCACGCGATATGCGGCAGTGCCTTGCGGGTATCCGGCACAGAGACGACAACCGCACCGTCAGGAATCTGCACCCCCGCCGCTTCCAATCCTTTTTCATTGATAATGAGGGCAGACGCGCCCTGATTTATCGCTTCCGCCGCGAATGTATGCCCGTCAAACGCCGCACCTTTCAGGCAGACAAACACATCGCCCGATTCGATATGCCGCGAGTCGTGCGTTATCCCTGTAACCACCGTTTCGGGGTCACCGTGTATGTGCGCGTCCGCGATATGTGCCAGTAGCGTTTTGAGAAGGGTTTGCATCTCATTCTTTCCAATTCAACTCTTTACCACAACCACAAAGAACATAAACGTATATCAAGCAGAGAATTCCGCCACCATCACACAGCGAAATGAATTTCTCTGCTGGGAGCCTTCGGCTGTGCCGTGCTTCGCACTCTCATGGTGCGTCTCCTTATGGGTCTTCCGGCGTGTCGGGCAGGTCGTGTTCGGTATAGACACGTTCCCATTCGTTATCCGTTGTGCCGTCGGCATGGTGTTGCTTTTGATTGGCGATATAACGAATGCAGGTATCGAGGGCATCGGGACAAACGGCTTTGGCTCCGTAATGGTTCTGCCAATTGAACCAACCACCGCGCCGCAACTCCTGCGACACAAACCTTGAACTGCTTCCCTTTACAAACTTCATCAACTCTGCCATCGAAATCGTATTGTGCAAATTCACCAACAAATGAATATGATCCGGCATTCCGCCAATCGCCAAAACATCACACCGCTTCTGTTGCGCCAACGCCTCGATATACCGCCACAACTTGCGCTCGTCCTCGCCGTCATCGGGCAACAACGGCATTCGTTCGTGGGTTGCCCACACGAAATGCACGGGAACACGAATATAATTATTTCTGCGAACCGACATGACGTTTTCCCTTGATCTCACGTCTGTATAACGTACACCTCTCAATGGAACGTACCATGAGAGTGCGAAGCACGGCACAGCCGAAGGCTCCCAGCAGAGAAATTCATTTCGCTGTGTCTAT
>CAZPZP010000036.1:0-14203 GCA_964591025.1 uncultured Chthonomonadaceae bacterium | reverse complement strand
GCCTGTTTTTCAGCCGGGTACGTTCCTGTACCCGAACACTCTTGCAAGAAGTCTAATAGAGCCAATAACGACTACTAGTCAGTCAGCGTGATTTTCAGCAAATACTTCAAGGCTCTTTGCCAGGTCGCTCCAGCATAAATCTTGTTTACACAAGCGATATAATGCGGCTGTTCACTCCGTAAAAGCAACGTAACGACGATACCCATATTTACCATAACATAGGTCGGTAAACTTGCCAATAATTTTTTTACAAAAAAACGCGAGGGCTTATTTCGTTGTATGAGAGGGGCGTCAGCAGGTAATTTCCCGACAAAGCAGGAATTTTGCCTGACAACAGCGAATTACGAGGCATGGAGGGCAAACGATGTCTTTGGAGCAGAGTGCCGAAAGTCTGCGGGCGGGTTTGACTGAGATCAACCTCGCCCGTGAAGTCGCCTTGAGGAGTTCGCGGGAAGTGATTCAGTTCTCTTCGCGTGCCATTCGTGCTGTCCATCGCGGCGAAAGAGACAACGCCCGCAAACTCACCGATGAGGCAAAGGCAAAGGTCGAAACAGTCAAAGCCTCTCTCAAGCCCCATGCCGAACTCTATTGGGCGGGCTATGTCCACGACTCGCAAAAGGAGTACGTCGAAGCCGAAATGATGCTGGCAATCGTCGGCGGTCAGGAGTTGCCCTCGGCAGAGAGTTTGGGCGTCGAACCCGCCGCCTATCTGAACGGTCTGGCAGAAGCGGCAAGCGAAAGTCGGCGGCACGTTTTGGACTTGCTGCGAAGCGATAATATGGCGCGTGCCGAGAGCGTCCTGCAAGTAATGGACGACATCTACAGCGAACTCGTCACGTTCGATTTTCCCGACGCGATCACGGGCGGCTTGCGCCGAACCACCGACGCCCTGCGTGCCGTTTTGGAACGCACTCGCGCCGACCTGACAATGACACTGTCGCAGAAGCGGCTGGAAACGGCACTCAAAAATTTCTCATCCGAAACTCTACGCGATACTCAAGCGTAAAGTAAACTTCCCGAATTTGTGGCGGCAATGGAACAAATTAGAACAAATGGCGTCACACTGATCAGTGATCTCCTTTATTTGGTCTGTGACATCTTTTAGTTAACCGTTGACGCCGCTCACAATCGTTGTGGCACTGTCAACGGTATTTTTCTGGTGTCTGCTCGTGTTGCCTTCCGTTATGATCCTTTCTGATCCGTCTCACTTGCAGCCTTCTTTTGCTTCTCTGTTCCTGTCTTGTCCCAAGTTCGGCGTATGGCAATTTGCCCGTTTAGAAAATCAAATAGTGCGCGTGCTGCAAACCTTTGCGTTTGCCGCGCTTTTTGTCGGTGCCGTCGCGTTTGGTTGTCGCCGCAGCGATGGGAAGCCTCTAAGAGATCGCCTGTGCGCGTGTCCATGACGAACACAGTGACTCCCCTAAGACAGTGTAGGCGTCTTCAAGATGCGGATACCTCTACTCTATTCCGAGACAGCGGGCGTCTGAAAGACGCTTGATTTGTCCTGACGGGGATTTTCAACTCCAGTGTGTATGGCATCGCTCAAGCCAAAGGCAGGAAACTTGTCATCGTCCGTTATAAGCCTTCGTACAATGTTTACGGAGAATGGGTCTATAATAAAGCGCACATTGACGGCGCGGAAATCGTTTGGGCGCGGGAGATGAGCAGAGCGAATGACGCTTCCCTGCTCCAGTATTTCCGGTCACGCAAAATTTTCTTGTTGAGACCGGACGAAATTCCCGTGCAGTTGCGCTCTTATTTCATTGTGAACTAAACCCTGTGCCATTTTTCGCCGATATTATTCGGCAGATGCCTTTGTAAATTTGCGCTCTATGCTCGATTCCTTAGTACTCAGCAAAAATCCGCTCCTTTTGGACGCCCCTCTTACCCTGCTTATCTTTCTTTTGAGCGGGGCAATCGGAGTGCGTGTTCTGCGGCGTTTTCCTTTGGCGGGCATTTCGCAGATCGAGCGCGGCTTGTTTGCCTTTACACTTGGTCTCGGCATCGTCTCGTATTTGCCGTTTGCGCTGTTCGCTCTTCATATCGGCAAGCCCGTTGTTGTCGCTGGGATGTTTCTGCTGCTGAGTGTGCTGTTCGCTAAAGAGCAATTTCGCATCGTCCGGTATCTCATCGAACAGGCGCGAAACATCGGTCAATTGCCCGCCCCAACCAAAATTTTCGGGGCGGTTTTTCTGCCGCTGCTCCTTGTCACGTTTCTGCAAGCGTTATGCCCGCCTACCGATCCTGACGGCTTGCATTATCACTTGACCGCGCCGCAGTTCTATCTACGCGAAGGCGGGTTTTTCTATGCACCGACATTTTTGCATCTAAATTGGCCTCTTGGCATCGAGATGCTGTTCGCAATAGGCATGGCATTTCATACTCATTTCGCCGCCGGACTAATTCAGTTCGGCATCGGCTTGATTCTGCTGACAACGATCTATCAATTGTGCTTGAGACTTGTGCCTTCGGAGAAAGGCAGCATGGTTCCGGCAACTTTCGGCAGTGTGGCAGTTGCCCTGAGTTTTCCGTTTCTTCGCGGCGAAATGACATGGGCATACATAGACCTCGGCATGGGATTGTATATTACTCTGGCGGGCTATGCCCTTCACATCGCATGGCAGCACATTCAGAACGGGGACGACAAAACCCAAATCACGCCTTTGTGGACGCTCGCCGCACTCTTTGCGGGACTGTCCACTACGGCGAAACTGCCCGGAGTGTTCGTCATTATTCTGGTCGCCTTGCTGATTTGGGGACAGAGCCGCGCTGCCGAAACATCGGGTTCCTTTATGGCAAGCCTGCGTCCTGCCTTTGCTGGAGTCCTCATCGGAGTTTTGGTTGCCGCCCCGTGGTTTATTCGCAGCTGGGTACAGTCAGGAACACCAGTTTATCCCTACTTCGGAAAAATTCTCAGTGTCAAAGATGCCTCGCCGGAATTTCAACAACGCCTCAACGAATATCTCCAATACTTTGTGACATTGCCCTCCAAGCAGCTCACACCCAAACAAGTGATCCAATTGCGCGGCATGAGTTGTGCCTTTCTGGCGGCTTTTGCGACGGGGGTTGGATTGCTGCGATCCACGCGCCCGATACGTCCCTTGATCCTGTTTTGCTGCGGACTGACTTTTGTGCAAATTGCGACAAGCGGCATCTACCTCCGTTATTTCCTGCCCTACGTTCCATTGATTCTCGTGATCACTCTGTGGAGTGTGAGACGACTGTTTACTATCAAGCCGCTTAGCATCACACTCTTTGGCGTCAGCATTTTATATCCGTGGGGACTGCATCGGCTGCCGCAAACAATCAAGGCGGAAGTTTCTCAAATGAGCGAAGCAGGCAAAGTCATCTTTCAGGCGAAATCACGCGATGATTATCTTGCGGAACGTCTCCCCGGATACCCCATAGCGCGGTGGTGTAACGCAAATTTGCCAAAAGATGCTATCATAACATTGGGAATCTACGATGCTCACGCGGCACTGTATGAGAGAAGAACACTGAGTACCCAATACTGGCTGCAGGACGCAATCCGGTATCACAGTCTTCAGGAAACTCGCGCCGATTTGAAACGTCTAAGAGCGACGCATCTGAATCATGTCGGAGCAGCATCTCAATCCCCCAATTTCCAAACAAGGCAGCAAGGAATCAAGTCTTCGCGAACAATACGAATTCGCCCTCTTGAAACGGATCAGCCAAGAAAATGGGTTGCCCATTCATCACGAACCCGGCTACACGGTTTTCTCACTGCAATTGCCTTGAAAAGTAATACGCAGAACTGCACTTTGGCACAGCATTTGCATCTCTTCTTGTGGGGGTTTGCTCCCTGAATCGGAGAGCATTTATTGCAGTGTGCCTATTGTCTATCCGAGAGCATAGCACGCACATGATGCCCGCTCCAATTCGCAAAGTTACCAAAGAAGAAACGCCCGTCACGAGACGCTCCTCTCGCGCCATTCTCAGCGTACTCATGCCGGTTTATAATGAGCAGGCAACCCTGCTCAAACTTCTGGAACGCATTCTCGCAGTCCCTCTCGAAAAAGAGATCATCATTGTTGATGACTGCTCGACAGATGGAACCCACGACATTCTGAAAACCCACGTTGAGGGCAAATATTCAAATGTTGTTGTGCGATACCACGATCAAAATCAGGGGAAAGGGGCTGCCATTCGCACGGCGATTCCGCACGCCACAGGAACCTACAGCATCGTACAGGATGGCGACCTCGAATATGACCCCAACGATTATTTGCCGATTGTCAAGGCGTTTGAGGAGCAGAATGCTTCTGTAGTTTATGGTTCGCGGTTTCTGCACGGCTGGCCCCAAATGCGCCCTGCCAACAAATTGGTCAACAAACTTCTGGCATGGATGGTGCGCTTTTTCTATCGCACTCCAATGACTGACGAAGCCACTTGCTATAAGGCTTTTCGCACCGAGATTTTGCAGAGTATTCCGCTGACCTGCACCCGTTTCGAGTTTTGCCCCGAAGTGACCGCCAAAGTGATTCGGCGTGGCTATCGCATCGTCGAAGTCCCGATCACTTATGAGGCACGAAGCATGGCGGAAGGCAAAAAAATTCGCTGGACGGACGGTGTATCTGCAATTTGGACACTGTTCAAATATCGCTTTATTCCGTTCTAAATGAACGAACGCAATGAAATTACAACCACAAGTTCCTTAGTCTCCTGTTTATTTGGCAATGAGACCTGATGGGTTAGAGGGGTTTGGAAGTATGTGACCTCTCATTTGCCCATTCAGCGCACACCTGATCTTGTGCTTATAAGACCGAAGAGTTTCATGCCTTCCCGATGGCTGAATAGTTACGAAATAAGCCGCACACAGATTTGTATGCGGCTTACTCGATAATTATGCGGCTGAACGGTGTGCTTTGTGTTCTAACGCAGGGACTTGGCGGAAGCGTCGGCGATAATGCACAACGCGGGTTCCTTCCGGCAGAGAGTCACGTTCCAAAACATGGACGACATCGCCGGATTCCACATCAAGATAAATTCCGGGTTCCACATCTTCACCGGATGAGTATTCACGGATGGGGTTCTCAGCAACAGGCATAGTGATTTCTCCTTTCACCTGTACTACGAGCGAGACGCTTGCAGATTTTTGACTGCACGCGCCTCAGTTGGTCTTACATTCCTATTATGGCACAATTTTCCGCAAACTGGAGTACATATTGCTTCCTGTGACAAATTTCACTCAGATCGCATCTCGATTATCATGGGTGGGTTCCCTCCTTGCTTCTTTATCGTCTCAACGCATAATTTGTAAAGCAACCTACCAAAAATCTTCGTACTTCGTTCGTACTTCTAAGGAACATCGGGCAGGAGTCCGCGTCTGTCCTCGCGAATCACACCCTAACTTCACACAGAAAAGAGCCAATTTATGCCCGCCGAGATACGCTTCGATACCTACTATCCTTATCAACCCCTGACCGAGATTTTGCAGTCGCTGTCCGAACAGCATCCCCATCTGCTGAAACTGGAAAGTATCGGCAAAAGTTACGAGGGGCGCGATGTCTGGTGCGCCATTGTCAGCAATCATTCGATGGGGAACCATGCCGAGCGTCCCGCGTTTTGGTGCGACGGCAATATCCACGCCACCGAAGTTTCCGCATCGTCGGCGTGTCTCTATCTCATTCACAAATTGGTTACTCAATATGGGTGTGATGCCAACATCACGCGCACGCTCGATACCCGAACATTTTATATCGTGCCGCGTGTCAATCCCGATGGAGCGGAACTCTATTTTGCCGACAAACCCAAATATCTCCGCTCCAGCGTCCGCCCTTACCCTTATGACGAGGAACCGCTCGATGGCTTGATTCCCGAAGACGTGGACGGCGACGGGCGAATGCTCCAGATGCGCGTTCCTGATCCGAACGGCTCTTGGAAGGCACATCCCGATGAGCCGCGCCTGCTGATTCACCGCGACCCAACCGAGACAGGCGGAACCTACTACCGCCTCCTGCCCGAAGGGCGTCTTGAAGATTACGACGGCGTGACGTTTGCGATAGCGAAAAACAAAGAGGGACTCGACCTCAACCGCAACTTCCCGGCGCATTGGCGGCAGGAGGGCGAACAGGTCGGGGCGGGCAATTTTCCGGGCAGTGAGCCGGAAGTCTATAATCTCATTAAGTTCATCACGGCACACCCGAACATCACCGGCGGCATGACCTTTCATACCTTCAGCGGCGTGCTGTTGCGCCCGTATGGAACCGAATCCGACGAGACATTTCCGGCAGAAGACCTCTGGACATACAAAGCCATCGGCAAAAAAGGCACGGAACTTACCGGCTATCCGGCGATCAGCGTGTTTCACGATTTCAAATATCATCCCAAAGAAGTTATCACCGGCGTATTCGACGACTGGATGTACGAGCATCTCGGCGTGTTCGCGTGGACTGTCGAAATCTGGTCGCCGCACCGCCAAGCCGGACTGACCGAAGGCTTCCACGCGGAAACCAAAGCGGGGGCGTTCAAGTTCATCGAGTGGTATCGCGATCACCCCGTCGAGGACGATCTCAAAATGCTGAAATGGGCGGACGAGATTTTCGGCGGCGAGGGTTTTGTCGAGTGGAAACACTTCGACCATCCGCAGCTTGGCAAAATCGAGATTGGCGGCTGGAATGTGCATTTGGTATTTCGCAACCCGCCGCCCAATAAGTTGGAAGCCGAAATCGCGCCGCTGGCAGACTGGGCGATCTGGCACGCCTTGATCTCGCCGGAGATTTGCCTGACTTCGGCGACAGCGACGAAACTGGGTGACGGGGCATATCTGGTGCAGATGGTGATTGATAATGTCGGCTGGCTTCCGACGTATGTCACCAAGAAGGCGTTGGAGAAGAAGGCGGTGCGGGCGTTGGTCGTCGAGATCGAACTGCCGGAGGGCGCGACACTCAAGAGCGGCAAGGCACGGCAGGAAGCAGGGCAGTTGGAGGGCAAGGCGTACAAGGGCGTTTCGCCGTATGGCTGGTCAGCCGACCCAACGACGGAACGCGCCAAAATCGAGTGGATTGTCACAGCAGACGCGGGAACGACGGTCAAACTCACTGCTCGCCACGAACGCGCTGGAGTCGTGCGAACCGAACTGACGCTCTAACCGCCGCCATAAACATGATATAATAATGGCAAGGAGAAAGCAGAATGACGCAAACCATCGAACGCCTTGAACTGCCGACAGAGACGTATCGCGCCTTGGAACAGATTGCCATGCTGCAAGGTGTGACGCTGGTAGCGATGCTGGAAGGGTGGGTTCAGCAATATCGCACCACTGAGAACCTGCACGCACTGAGGCAGGAATATCAGAAATTGGTTGACAAAGACTTGGCGCGAACGCTCACTCCGCAAGAGGAAGCGCGGCTTGCGATTGTCTGCGAGGAACTTGATGCGATAGAGATGCAGTCGGAAGGCAGTCGGATTTGGCAAAAACAGGCGGACGCCATAGACGCCCGTTTTGCTGCGCTGGAACGGGCACTCTCCGCGCTTCCCGCCCGAAAGGCAGAAGCCTGACAATGCGGTTCCTTCGCAGCATTCCCAAACGTCGTTATCAGAAGTATTCCGCGTATCGTCCCTTGCTTCGCAGCGATTTTCAGTATCGGTGCGCGTATTGCCTTACGCATGAGTCGCATCTCGGCGGCGAAGCAAATTTCGCCATCGATCATCATCGTCCCCGTCATGGAGCCTTTGCTCGCCCTGACCTCCTGAGTATGTATTCCAATCTTTACTGGACGTGCCGCGAATGCAATGAGAACAAAGGCGATACGTGGACGACATCGGAACAAGAGGCGCAGGGCATTCGCTGGCTTGATCCTTGTGAGGAGTGGGGCGACCATGATCTGCACTGGCACATTACCCTCGATGGCGACATCCATTGGCTCACGCCGATTGGAGAGTACACGATCAAGAGATTGCGGCTCCATCAGCGCGGTTGGCTGAAACGGCACTGGCGCAAACTGCACCAATGGCAGCAGAGACGCACACTGTTGATCGAGATGGTGCAAACTCGTGAGATTGCCGCCGAAGACAGGATTTATTGGGAACAGCAAATCGCCGAATTGGATGAATTTTTGGAGCCGCCTATTTTCCATCGTCCGCGCCAAAAACGATGAGCGCGGTTCGGCGTGGTGTGCTGACCGGCGATGAGATTGTGGCAGGAGTCCCAACGAAGGTTGTGAGTCAGCGGTCAAACTCATTGCTCGCCACGAACGCGCCGGAGTCGTGCGTACTGAGTTGACACTCTGACCGCTTGGTAGTTCGGGTACAGGAACGTACCCGGTTCACGAAAGAGTTCCTTTGCAGGAGACGATCTTGTACCCGAACTTGCCCTCAAATTGATTCGTACCCGATGCGAGAGCAAATCGAAGGAGTACGCTATCTCAATGGATAAAACAGTGACCTTTGCTGAATTCGAGGCGATATTGCTGCGCTTTGGATTCCAAAAAAAACCTGCTCAGGGCGGACAAAAACTCTATGAGCAAGATGAAACTACCTGGATTCTTCTCCCTGCGTATACCTCTGATACTCCGGTTCGTCCGGTCCACTTGCAAGCGGCACGGCGTCTCTTTTCCGAGCGGGGAATACTGGATGCTTCCGTTTTCGACACAATCCTCCGTGGCGAAGAGCAAACAGTCTCTGCGGCATAGTAAAGTGGCAGGAACGACGGTCAAAACACTCAAACTGCTGACTACGATTGAGACGCAGAACGCCCTCTGGTCTTATCTGCTGGCGGGAAGCCCAGTTGAAGTCTGCCGATCAGCTCACGGGAGCCGAAGCCGCCACGATGTTCGATGCGGCACTCGCGACGGTGGAAGCGGGCAGTCGCGCCGGGGACTATCACGCTGTCAGATTGATCCTACCCGCTTCTAAATGGGTCGGGGCGGCGTGGAACTATCGCCCTGTGTATGGAATGGGAGACGATTCGCGCTGTCTCGGCAATTTGTGTTTTTCTCTCCAAGATGCCGCAAAAATTGCCACCGAAAACAATCAGAGTGAGCGCACTATAAAGATCGGTGTCGCCTTGGAACTGGGACTTAACGCCTCCATCCCCTACCTCATTATATCACGCTTGCCCACCTAATCTTCTCTCGGTACGCGCAACAAGGTTTCGGCTTGAGTGTCCGCGTTGGAGTTTGCGGCACGTAAAAGTTCCTCTTGACCTCCTGTATTCTCCGACGCCCGCAACAATGTACTCTGTCTCTCCAATGATTCTCTTCGTGCTTTAATGTAAAGCAAACATTCTTCTGCCGCCTCTCGAACCGCTTCCGAACCGCCAGCCATCGCAACGCGCTGCACGTCATGAAATGCTCTCATATCTCCAATTTGCTCTATCGCTTTGAGTATGGCAAGTGCTTTTCTGCCATTGAAGTTTCCATTGATACGTGTTCCATGTATCACAAGCAGATGATATAGGTAGCGGCGTTGTTTATCATTGAGAAGGGTCGCGTCGGTATGTCGCAACAATCGAAGTTGCCGGTAAAGAATTGGCTCTACAATCTCAACAACGTGAATATTGCCGTCATACATCAGATCGAGGATATAGCCAACGAAGCGCGGATCGTCTAACTCATCTAACAATCCGAGAACATAAGCATACTGAGGATGTATTTTTTCACGTCGAAACCAAACTTTGACTATCGGAGCCAAACCAAAAATTCCTGCAAAATACAAGAGAAAGTCAAACGGTTTGAGTATAGGTTTCTGAACAATAACGAAGGTAAACATTATTATCATACTAAACAAAAAGGTGACAATGCCCTGCCATCTTACTTGTTTTTCATTGATTATTTGTGTTTTATTTCTGTGGGCAATAAAAAAATCTGCCAACTGCGGCAATATCTCGGCTTTGTTCTCCTCAAAGAATCTTTCCGCTTGCGTGCGCTTCCCGGCGTCTTTGCCACTGAGGTCGGTGAGCAGATTGTCGATGTCGGTCTGGCTCAGGATCATAGGTAGATGCCGTGCTTTCAGGTTCTGTTCCGCTTCACAAATACTCACTGACGAACCGCTGAGTGGCTCCGAAAATCCTCGAAAATCCTAACGACCAGATTTGCCTTTGCGAGCGTCGTTGAGAGCCGTCCCGACAGACATTTCCGCCGTATTGATGAACGTATCCTTGTCCCGAATCACGGCTTGCGGCGGCAGTTGCGGCGACTCCGTAGACAGTCCGGGCATTCGCTTTACGGCAGTTCCCATCGCCATAAACTCAATAATTCCGCCGCCGAGTTGATAGACATACGTCTTGATGCCGACCACATCGTCGGCTCCGCACGCCGTCGCATCTTGGGCAATTCGCGCAATCGCATTCTCCCGCGCCTCATAGATCAGGGTCGTCAACTCCTCGATCTCACCCCGCGAAAACGACTTGAGAAACGCCGTGACGCCCCCGACGAAACCGAGCGAATAGACAGAAACACCCAGTACCAACTGAATCGGCATATATCCCATGTGAATCAGATTCCACATCTCTTCATTCGTTAGGTCGCTCGTGATTGGGGTGGCGTTGTATTGTCCGGGAAGGGCGTTATGATGCGACGCCGTGCCGATCATGACCATCTCCTGCATTCCGCCAAACGGAATGATCGAGGTCTGAATGCCGACAACGGAGTTCGCGCCCGCCGCTCTCGCCTCACCCTGAATCCGATCCAGCGCGTGATGCCGCGTCTCGTTGAAAATCTGAGAATACTGATGCACTTCGCCGCGTGCCAGACTTTTCAACGCGCCCATGATTCCGCCGCCGATGCCGATGGAATACGCAACATTGCCGAAAACGAATTTGATCGGACGGAATCCGGCGTCCATCTGACAATACAACTCCTGCCCGTCGGCAGACGACGAGAACGCCAAACTCTCACCCGCGATTGCGCCTTCCTTATGCACCGTCGAACCGATGGAAAGAAACTCGACATTGCCGGTGTGCTGAATCAACTCATTCGAGACGCCTGTAATTCCCATGCCGCCATGATTGATGGCTTCCTTGACCATACGATCCAGCGCGTTCTGCCGCCCCTCATGGATGACGCTCGTCACCTGTGTCACTTCGCCGCCCGCCAGTGTCCGCAGTCCCGACCCAACACTGCCGACAAAACCGAGCGAGAACACGCTGTTCCCGATCACGATATTGCCGGGCGTGAGTCCCTTTTGGTGAAGGCAGTACATCTCATTGCCGGAAAGCCCGGTCATAATCGCCATCGCGCAAACTCCTTTTCTGCACAAAGAAGAGAAGAAAAAGAACCACAGGGAACACAGGGAAATACAAATGCAGTGATCCACGAAGCACACGAAAAGACACGAAAACAATTCACAAAATCGAAAATCATTCTTGTTGAATTGTCCCTGTGTCCCCTATGTTCCCTGTGGTTCTTTTGTATTTCTCCGTGTCCTCCGTGGTTCCCTCTCTCCCTCTGTTCTAAACCGTTCCCCAGCCGGGCGGCGGCAGTGCCACTTGATCCCCCATTTGAGATTGAGAGACCCGCTGCATACTCGCCGAAAGCCAAACAAACATCTCCACGAAATTCAAACCGATGAGTTTAACCGGAGTCCGTACGCTGACTGTTGCGAGCTGCTCCATATTCGCGCCTTCGACTCCGACGGCGAAAAAGGCGACACGACGGGCATTTTCCTCTAAAATGATGCGCTGTCGTGCGGCTTCAATCGCCTCATCGGATTCGCCTTGCGGTGCGCCGTCGGTAATGAGGAAAACCCATGGGCGATAGTAGGCGACTCCGGCGGTGCGATACTGCGCCTTGCGTTCATGCAGTAAGTCGAGTGCCTTCTGGATCGCCGTTCCCATGTGCGTCATTCCGCCCGCGATGAGGGTTGGCGGCTCGAACTGGTCGGCGGTCACGAAATCTTGCAGAACGCGCACTTCGTTGCTGAACGCGATCACGGCAACTTCCACGCGCCGCGACGCGAGTCCGTCCTTTTGGAGATTTGCGGCGAAGGTTCGGAGTCCTTCATTGAGTGCCGCTATTGGTGCGCCGTGCATCGAGCCGGATGTATCGAGGAGCAGAATACACGGGCAGCGCGGTTCGGGGTTTTCGGCGAATTCTACCGATTCTTCTAATAGTGCCATAGAGATTATTTCTTTATCAGCCATTTTTCGGCTTTCAGTGCGTTGTAGAGTCCCATGATCATGCCGAACGCGCCCATCGAAACCAACAGCGAGGGCAAGAGAAGCAGACTCGCCAAACCCAAGAGTAGACCCCGCATCGGATTCTCGTTGAGGATACCCAGCAATAATCCGGCGACGGGCACATTGACGAAGGCGATCATTACGCCCTGCACCGTTCCGCCTAGCCACGACACGCCGCGCAGTCGTCCCTGCATAATGAGAGAATAGCGGAGCCAGCCAAAACCGATGGCAGCGCCGGGAGTAAGAAACAAAACGGGATTCCAAACGACGGTCTCGTTTGTCGCCGCCCATTGCGCGAGGTGCAGTTCGATAATGCGACTGCCGCCCAGCAAAAGAAACACCAATTTCAATACAATCGCGGCGACAATGGTATTTCCCAAGACCATACCGATTCTATCGCCCGCGTGCGGCTTCCGAAACTTGCTGTTATCACTCACTTTTTTGTTTCCTTATTGCATTGTTTTGACGGCATCGAACGCTTTGGACGCCGCTCGCCGAAAATTCTGAATATCGTCGCTGCTCATCACGCCGGATAAGAAAGCCGCCTCGAACTGCGAAGGTGGCATATAGATTCCGTTCTCAAGCATCGTCTGAAACCATGCCGCGAACTGCCCAAGATGGCAGGTTTTGGCTTCGGTATAATCCGTCACTTGCGGCGCGTCAGTAAAAAACGCGGTCACCATCGAACCCACGTTATTGACTACGACGGGGATACCGGCACGTTTCGCCTCTTCCTCAAACATACTCGCCACAGTTGCACCGAGCGTGTCCAAATGAGAGTAAAGGGTATCGCGCTGTTCTTTGAGGAGGCTCAACATCGCCAAACCCGCCGTGACCGCGATTGGGTTGCCCGAAAGCGTTCCGGCTTGATAAACGGGACCGACAGGGGCGACGGTGTCCATGATTTCGGCTTTGCCGCCATACGCTCCAAGCGGCAGACCGCCGCCGACAATTTTGCCCAATGTGGTCATATCGGGAATGACGCCGAAACGCTCCTGCGCCCCGCCATACGCCAAGCGAAATCCCGTCATCACTTCGTCGAAAATGAGAACCGCTCTGAATTCAGTCGTTATTTCGCGCAGAGTTTCCAAGAATCCCGAAACCGGCGCAACACAGCCCATATTGCCGACAACCGGCTCCAAAATCACACACGCGATTTCGTTGCCCTGCGCGGCGAACAACTCTTTGACTGCTCTTACATCATTATACGGCAACGTCAGGGTATCGGCAGTTACGGCGGGAGGAACGCCCGCACATTCCGGCAGCCCAAGAGTGGCAATACCCGAACCCGCTTTTGCCAAGAGAAAATCGGCGTGACCGTGATAATTGCCCTCGAACTTGACAATTTTGGAGCGGTTGGTATAGCCGCGTGCCACCCGAATCGCGCTCATTGTCGCTTCCGTGCCGGACGAAACCAACCGCACTTTCTCAACACTCGGAACCGCTTCGACAATCTCCGTTGCCAGCCGAACTTCCAGTTTCGTCGGTGCGCCGAACGTCGTTCCCTTGCTCAACTGTGCCGAAATCGCTTCAATAATACGCGGGTGCGCGTGTCCGAGAATAAGCGGTCCCCACGAGCCGATACAGTCCAGATAGCGGTTGCCATCGGCATCATACAAATACGCGCCTTCGCCGCGCTCGATAAACAACGGCTGACCGCCCACCGCCTTGAACGCCCGCACGGGAGAATTCACTCCGCCCGGAATCACCTTTTGCGCCGCCTCGAATAACTCCTTAGATCGCTCTCGTTTTATACTCATTGTTGATTTCTTTCTCTTTGTCCGTAGACAACCGTCACAATGAGATACGGACACAACGCCGGAGAAATTGCAGTTGGTCGTCTTTGTGCCGAGGAACTGAGCGTATTGTGGGTACAAAAACGTACCCACCTGAAGTACAGTCGTCCTGCGGACGAACCATTTAGGAGGTTTGCGCCTCCCTTGAAAATCTCTGCTCTCAAGAGCGTTTTTTGTAGAGCGATAACCTTACAGTTTGTGCGTCCGCAGGACGCCTGTTTTTCAGCAGGGTACGTTTCTGTACCCTGACCCGAAGGCGTTTTTCAGC
>CAZPZP010000035.1:0-14243 GCA_964591025.1 uncultured Chthonomonadaceae bacterium | reverse complement strand
CTGCTCGGCGGCGGCGGCGGTCAAGCGACTGGTGCGTCTCTGTATACCAGCGCATCCACGCTGTTGTCCGGCAACGGTGCGTTCCAAGCGGTGACAATGAACCCGAACATTATGCTGACGCCCGGCAGTCAATATGTCGCTCTGTTGACGGTCTCCGATCCGACCGACTACGCGGCAACAACAGGAATCAGTAGTTGGGGTATCAATCTCTTCTCTCGTGTCGCCAACAGCGGTGGCGGCGGCTTTGTTTACTACAACAATGGCAACAATCCCGGTGCGCTCAACTCCAGCACATGGGACAACTTCAGTGACTTCGGCGATTTGGCGTGGCGTGCCAATTTCGTCGGCGGTGGGGCAGCGGTTCCCGAACCGGGCAGTGTCGCGCTGTTGGTCGGCGGAATGGTCAGCGGCGGAATACTCCTTCGCCGACGCCGCAAATAGGTCGTTGGGTGATTGGGGCGTTGGGTCATTGAATTGCGAGTGCGAAGCACGGCATGGCGGAACGCCCTCCGTCTGAGGAATTTATTCCACTGAGTCTGTTGTCAGGGTACAAAAACGTACCCTGCTAAAAAACAGGCGTCCTACGGACGAAATCCTCCCTCTGTGAGTGCGAAGCACGGCACGGCGAGACGCCCTCCGTCTGAGGAATTTATTCCGCTGCATCATGATAGGGCATAGGTGGATTGGTTTTTAATGACCCACCGACCCACCAAGTATCATAAAAAAGAGAGGTCAGAGGGTGGCACTTGCCCCCCTCTCTTTTTTGTGTCGAAAGCCGGTAGAATCTCTGGGAGCGGAAAATGAACTTTTGGGAGAAATTGCCGTCAACAGAGAGACGAAGCAGAAATTGACCCGGAGCCAAGAATGTTTGCTGCAGGGAATGTGATGACAACCGATTTTGCTCTTGTACAGCGGGCGCAAGCCAATGACCGCGCCGCCTTCAATGAGATCGTTCTGAAATACAAGGGCAAAGTCTATAATTTTATCAGCCGTATGGTGGCAAGCGCGTTGGACGCAGAAGATTTGACGCAGGAGACGTTCATCCGCGCTTATCTCAGCATTCGCTCGTTTCAGAGCCGCGCCAGCCTCAATACATGGCTGTTTCGGATTGCGACCAATCTCTGTATTGACTATAGCCGCAAACAAAAAACGCACATTCAGCCGAGTTCGCTGTCTCAACAGAATGAGAGCGACGACGGCGAAACCGAGCGAGAGATTCCTGACAGAGCATTCGATCCGCAGCGACTGCTCATCAACCGCGAACTCGGCAAAATGGTGGAAAGTGCCTTGCAGGGTCTGCCGGAGAAACTTCGCACGGTGGTTTTGTTGTATGATATGGAAGGGCTTTCGTATGAAGAGATCGCGGCGATTGTGAATTGTCCGCTCGGAACAGTCAAATCCCGTCTTTTCAACGCCCGAATCGCCCTACGTGAAAAATTATCGCCCTATCTCAAGGGAATCGAAGCATTATGAACACGAATCGAAACGACAATTTTGCAGAGTGTGCCGCAATTCAAGCACAACTCGCGGAGCATACGGAGAATACGCTTTCGGGGCGGCAGGTATGGGATGTGGAAAAGCATCTCGCCCGCTGTGCCGACTGCGCCCAAATCTCCCGTGAAATGCAGGTGACGATTTCCCTGCTCCAAAACGCCGAACGCCACGATACGGGCGACGATTTCATGGCAAAACTGCACGCCCGCATTGACACGCTCGAACCGGAGACCGTCCGTGCGCCGTCCCTCGGAACTGTTTTGCGCGATGGATTGGCGGCACTCGGCGGCATTCTGCGCTCACCGCGTATTCCGGCGTTGAGTTTGGGCGTTGCAGCGACTGCGGTTGTAGCGTTCTTGATTGTTCCGCGCTCTGTGCCGAATACACCCCAAACCCTCACGACAACGGCGAATCCCGTGACTGTGACGCACATTGCCGCCGAGCCGCTGCGCCGGAATGCCGCACTTGCCGCGAACAATCCGTTCGATGATCCCGTTGCCGCGACACTCGAAGCCAACGCCGATCCCGCCGAGAGTGAACCGTCCATCCAATAGGTCGGTGGGTCGGTGGGCAATGCAGATACGGCGAAAGGGTTGCGCCATATCGTGATACGGCGGAATAAATTCCTCCGCTGGGGGCGTCTCGCCGTGCCGTGCTTCGCGCTCACAGAGGGAGGATTTCGTCCGTAGGACGCCTGTTTTTTAGCAGGGTACGTTTTTGTACCCTGACAACAGACTCAGTGGAATAAATTCCTCAGACGGAGGGCGTTCCGCCGTGCCGTGCTTCGCACTCAAATTCGTGCGGAAGCGATCTTTTTATCTATCGTCGAGGCGAACTTTTGTGAATGCAGTCAACTTTGCTTCTAACCGAATACTGCGTTTGGGCTTGTGCGCCTTTCTGACGACTCTCTCCGTTGCGGCGATGGCACAGCCTCCGTTGTTCCGCCGTCCCAATGGTCAGCGTCCGCTGCAAGGGCGCCCGTTCGCACACAAGCAAGGCAAGAGAAAAGTCGATCCCGAAGCGGTGCGCTTGCTCAAGGCGATGGCGCGAACGCGAGTCCCTTATGCGGGCGAACAAGTCACAGAGCATAACGGACGGATTGCGCGTCAGCAGATTTGGGGCGACGCTCACGGGCGAGTGCGGCGCGACTTCCTCAGCCCTGAAAATATGGCGGGTGATGTGATGCTGACCGCGCCGGAGAATTATCGTTACTTCCATAAACGCGAAAATGTCCAAGATGTGGCGTTCTGGCAAGCCGGTGCTGGTGATGAACTGATCGAGCGCGTGGGCAATATGCTCCAAAAGGGCTTTGTGTCGGTGGCGCGTGTCGGCGAAGAAACGATTGCGGGGCGCAGTGCGGCAATAGTCTCGGTGTCGGCGGATCGGCTGGTCGGCGGTTCGGGGATGCAGCTCAAATTCTGGATTGATAAAGAGACAGGGATTTTGCTCAAGCGCGAAATGTCCAATGCGATGGGTATGGTTTCCCGCAGCTATATGACGAGTGTTCAGATTGGAGCCGATGCGGCTCCGAAGGCGATCTTCACTCCGGCATTTATTGGGTCGGTACGGTTGCGCCCGCTGTTTCCTAAAGAGTCGCAGTTCGCGACAGTGGACGAAGTGCGTTCCCGTCTGCCGTTCTCGCCGGTTCAGCCCGCCGAATTGCCATCAGGATTTCGGCTCACGGGCGTTTGGGTTTTGAGTCCGGGCGAAGGAGCGCGGCGCAGAGTGACTTCGGTTCTCTTGCGCTACAGTGACGGCGTGACGACGTTCAGCCTCGATCAGCGCGTGCTGCCGCCCAAATCCCGCCCGCTGCTCCCTTTGAAGCCGGGACAGAATCCGCGCCGCCCGATCCAAATTTGGCAAGCGACCTCTTCCGCCAACGATCCGCTCACCGTGATCTATATCGGGCATTTGACGCCGCCCCAAGTGCGGGCATTGCGCGACTCGCTGAAGTAAGTAGACCTGCGTAGTTCGTTCTCAGTTTTCCGGACAGCTTCGCAACACTCCCCGCATGCGGGGAGGATTGGGGAGGGGTTTCTACGAACGAACTACGCATGGACACTTAGGTCATGGCATTTGTAAGGACGCCCCGCCTCTCAGCATCAGAAAGGCGGGGCGTCTTACTCACTGTCCAATACTCTTAAAGTAAACTGCACCTTGTTCGCGCTCTTTAGCGTCCGCCAGCAATCGGCTGTTGCCATCCAACCTTTGCATCGCTATACGATAATACACGATAGCCTCTCGGTTGCGTTTAAGCTCAGTGAGCATCTTTCCCGTATAGTACGCAAGCACTCCATTGTCAGGAAACATTTGACTTGCTGTCTTGAAATTTGCGAAGGCTTCTTGATATTCTGAACGCATGAACGCTTCTGCACCTCGCGCAAACACAATTCTTGCTTCCAATGCTTTCGACGTGCCGGTATCTGGCAATTCCGTCAGAACATCATCAGAGAGATAGCTGGTCAAATTTTCCTTTGGAGCGAACTTTCTTGCCATTGCATCGTTACCAGACCGTGCAAAACACAAAGCAATGTCTAAGTCCACTCGCTTATCGCTGTTTTCTCTCCAATCTGCTCGAAATATCTGCAACGCTTCATTGTAAAAGCCCTGCTTCATACGAATTCTGCCTATCAAGAGCCGTGCATCGCGTTGCAAGCCACGTGCCTGACCTGAAAACCTTTGCGTCAATCCAACACTACTATAACGTGCATCGCGGAGCAAATTGCCAGACAATTTGATAGAAAACTCAATGGCTTCATTGGCAAGATGCTCTGCTTTGTCAAGTTTTCCGCCATGATAGCAACTTTTCGCATCCCGCAGCAGACGATCAAAAGGATCTCTATCTGCTATAAACCATGTATTGGCTTTACTCCATGTTTCACGAGTAGCGGGATCGACTTCATATCGTGACCGATCAACCTTGCCGGGTTCGGTCTGTCTCACTGAAGGCTTTTGAGGTACCCCCTTTGTCTCCGGTTTGCTGACGGGTTTATTCTCGTCGGCAAAAGTAGAACCTGACGTAATGAAGGTGATTGTCAGTGTTAGGGCAAACAGTTTAGTTAAGTTCAAAGCAAAACTCCTTGTATTTTCTTCGCTTTATGGTCCAGCGGGTGACCACGTAGTCAACGCGGTTGCAGTGATACGTCCTGTCCATTCAGGAAACTCTGGGTAATCGTTTCCAATTGTGAAGTCACTACTTGATGAAAGTACAGTCCAATTTGTACCTGATCCTGCAGCAGTTCCTTGCCAAAACCAAGTAATTTTTTTGATTGGAACAAATTCGCTTCCAACTCCAGGCGGACGATACATCATCCACGTCTCAAAATGATCGTCCGCCTGTACGCTTATCAAATGTTCAATCAATCCCATACCTGGCGCATCTCCAGCAGTATTAATGCTGCCGTTGTCAGGGAAAATTCCGGCGGGATCAGGGGCAATAGGCTCTGGAGCATAAGGATATGCCTGATCCAACAAGTTTTGGTTGTTAACACTGTTGGTCTGAAAAACACTGTTTTGCCCCGGCTTTTGGTAAGTACGAAAACGCTTAATCACAGATTTCTGGACAAAATTCCATCCGCCACCAGTACCCCAAGGATTGGGGTTGGCTGAGGATGTAAGAACTTTTCCATCCCAGCGGATGCCTGTTACTTTAGTCTCAGAGAGCTTCACTCCAAAGAACATCATGAAGCCGTTATAAATAACTACTCCACTTGCCGGAACACCCGGAACGAGCATATCTCCATCAGGATGTTGGGCGGCATTCTTAGCAGTGTACACATCAAACGAAAATGACTCAGGTCTACGAACTGTACAATTTCGGCTGACAGTGACATCCAAACCATTTGCAGGCAGTGCGCCTTGTGAAACAGCAAGGTGAGCGGTGCAAGTAACAGTACCAGTTGCTGGCTTCTTGAAGTAACAAACTAATGTAGAGTTTATTTGGTTTCCCAGTGTCTCAAGAACCATCGTTGTATTTGGAGTTGCATTATCGGCAAACCATTCTAATTTCCATTTTTTGAATGGGTCAGCACCCCCAGCAGTCCAACTGTAAGTTGTCGGGGTCAGTCCGCCCGAAATGAGCGCGGCTGTCGCTCGCTGACCAATCAAATACTCTTTGTCCCAATTGTTTTTAATTCCGCCAGACAAAGAAATTTCTAACGGAGCAGTGGTAGCTTTGTACGTTACACTGGCAATCGTTATACCATAAAAGAAAGGACCGATTGTTGCAGAAGGTGAGACAGTCGCAAGAGTGAAGGAATTCCCTGGACTGTCCTTGATCGAATAACGCTTTCCAACACCATTACTGCCTCCGAGTCCATCATCTATCGTACCGAAGCCACTGCCAGTAGTGAACACACTGGTTTCTTGATAGACTACGACTTTAGTGGGTGGCGGGGCAGGATCACCGGCATAACTCGGTTTCCATGTAAAAGTCGTTGTGATTGCCCCTGTACACGAAGCGAATGCATTATAACGCGGCGAAGATGAAGGCGCAACGAAACCTGCCCACCATCCATTGGAGTTGAGTGAATAAGGAGCTGACCCTGTCTCCCAAGCAGCAGTACCACCGCTGTACGTGACCTTGTAATACGCCGCCCGCGCCGTCTGTGGCAAAACCGAAAGCGTACCAAAAATCAGAAAGAGCGCAATGACCGAAGCAAAGGGAAAACGGCGTTTTCCCGAACCGACCTGCAAAACCCTCATGAGCGTAATCTCCTCTTGGCTTCTGCGCCAAGACAAATCAAACCAAAGTGAAATGATCCGAAGCGAGAACAATCTTGAGCGGTTCAGGGGGAGCGCGAACAGGCAGGTCAAGACAACGAAACTTGACGTGGACTAAATGGCAACCGCGCCAAAAAGTGCGGGGTGGGGGGTATGGAGTTGAGTGCAATCTAAGTGCATCGCAAACCTCTTCGTCATGGAAAGGCAATGGGAGAAACTACGAAAGGATTTTGCCTTGACATGATTACGACGAAGAAAATAGTTTCTGTCAAGAGGCACGTACAAATTTTATTTTTGATTCTGTTAGCAAAAATCAAGAGGACGCATGACAAACTGCGTCCTTGAGATTACCGCCAAGTTCCCTATTGTGATTTTACTTTCCCATTGATGCCGCGTCGAGGAATAAACCCGAACAACTCCATAACCTAATCCCCAATCCCCAATGTCTCGAATGTGTAGGCGAGATGTTCGAGATGATAGTCCATATCGAAGGCGTGGGCGACCTGCTCCGAAGTGAGTCTTGCTTTCACGTCGGGATCGTTTTCGATGGCGGTGCGGAAATCTTCGCCCGCCCATGACTTTGCCGCGTTGCGCTGCGCCACTCCATACGCCTCTTCACGGGATAACCCTGTGGTGATCAGAGCAAGCATGATCTGTTCGGAAAACACTAAGCCGCCCATCTGCTCCAAGTTTCGCTTCATATTTTCGGGATAGACAATCAATCCGTTCAGAATATCATCGAATTTCCAGAGCATCCAGTCAATCAGCGTGGTCGTATCGGGCAGAACCACGCGCTCGACACTGCTATTGGTCAGGTCGCGCTCGTGCCACGTCGCCATACTTTCGAGCATCGGAATGAGATTGCCGCGCACAACCCGTGCTAGCCCTGTCACCGTTTCGCTGTTCCACGGATTGCGTTTGTGCGGCATGGCGGACGAGCCTTTTTGTCCTTGTGCAAAAAACTCCTGCACTTCGCGGATTTCGGTGCGAGCGAGGTTGCGAATTTCAGTGGCGAAGCGTTCGAGGGAGGCGGCGAGAATGGCGAAGGTCGCCATCATTTGCGTATGACGGTCACGGGCGATCACCTGCGTGGCAATCGGCGCGGGTTCCAATCCCAATTTATTGCAGACATAGCGTTCGATTTCGGGGCTGATATTGGCGTGTGTCCCGACTGCCCCCGAAATTTTGCCGACGGAGATTGCCGCTTTCGCCTGATGGAGTCGTTCGAGGTTATGGTTCATCTCGTCGAGCCATGTCGCGAGCTTGAATCCAAAAGTAATCGGTTCCGCGTGAATCCCGTGCGTGCGCCCGATCATCACGGTCTGTTTGTGTTCGGCGGCGCGGCGGCGAATAGTGGCACTGAGGGTTTCGGCGCGAGCGATGATTTGCTCCAACGCTTGGCGCAGCAACAGCGAAAGCGCGGTATCAACAATATCGTAAGACGTGACGCCGTAATGGACGAAACGCCCCTCTTCGCCTAAATTCTCCGCCACATTTCTGACGAACGCCATCACATCATGCCGCGTTTCCTTTTCCAGTTCGGCGATACGGGCAAGGTCGAATCTCGCCCCGCGTCGAATAGCATCGGTTGTGCCTTGCGGAATGCGCCCGAAATGCTCCAGTCCATCACAAACGGCGATTTCGACATCGAGCCATTTCTGAGTTTTGTTCTCCGGACTCCAAAGCGCGAGCATTTCCGGCGTGCTGTAGCGATCAATCATCGTTCTCTCCTCAATCGAAAATTTTCAACGGAGAGATTATACCGCTGTTGTAGGAAACAGAGACTATTTATTGAACACGTCGTCGCCAAGTGCGGGATTGCGGCTGGCGAGCAGACACGCGACAACAGAGAGAGGGTCGGCTTCGATAGTGTAGAAAATCCTGTAGGGAAAACGACGCAGCAGACTGCGTCGTACTCGGCGGCAAAGAACAGCATTCATGCGTGGAGGTCGTTCAATCGAAGCACGGTAGGCTCTAACAGCACGCAAAAACTCACTGACCAATCACCTACTTACCCAACAACCTAACGACCCAATAACCCCATCGGCAAAACCGTAAGGTATACTAAACCAACGCGAACACAGCCGTTCGCGTCAACCGGCAAATTCGCTTCCAACCGAAGCCCGCCGGACACAACTGTTCAAAGGGGAACATCGTGAGGACTCTGGAAAAACCCATGCCATTCGAGGATTTGGCGGCACTCGGTATAAGGAACGCCGCGACCATTTATCATAATCTGACGTCGGAAACCCTGCTCGAACACGCACTCACGCGCAGCGAAGGACGCCTTGCCGCGAACGGTGCGCTGGTAGTGCGAACCGGCAAATTTACCGGACGCTCGCCCAAAGACAAATATCTTGTGCGCGAACCCTCGTCGGAAGCCGCGATTTGGTGGGGCGCAGTCAATCATCCGCTCTCTGAAGACTCGTTTGATCGTCTGCTCCAACGTGTCGGAAACTATCTCGAAGGACGCGACGTTTATATTCAGGAGTTGTTTGGCGGGGCAGACAGCCGCTATCGTCTGCCCGTGCGCGTCGTCACCGAATATGCGTGGCAGAGCCTATTCGCACAAACGCTGCTTGTCCGCCCCGATATGATCGATGCCTCCGTTCCCAGTGTCTTCGAGAACGAGCCGTTTACCATTATTGCCGCGCCCGGCTGCCAAGCCGTCCCCAGTGAAGATGGCACAGCCTCCGAAACCTTTATCGCGATCCATCTCGGCAGACGCCTTGTTCTCATCGGCGGCACGGAATATGCGGGTGAAATCAAGAAAAGTGTCTTTACGCTGCTCAACTATCTGCTGCCCCGGCGCGGCATTTTCTCGATGCACTGCTCTGCCAATATCGGGCGCGAAACAGGCGACTCTGCCCTGTTTTTCGGCTTGAGCGGAACCGGCAAAACCACGCTGTCCGCCGATCCATTGCGCGATCTCATCGGAGACGACGAACATGGCTGGAGCGACGACGGCATTTTCAACTTCGAGGGCGGCTGCTACGCCAAGTGTATTCGCCTCAGCCACGAAAAAGAGCCACAAATTTGGGACGCGATCCGGCACGGCAGCGTTCTCGAAAACGTCAAAATGGACGAAGCAACCGGAACACTCGACTACGACAGTGACGAGCAAACCGAAAACACTCGTGCCGCTTATCCCATTGATTTCATTCCGAATGCTCGCATTCCCGGCGTTGGCGGACACCCGGAGCATCTCGTTTTTCTGACAGCGGACGCCTTTGGTGTTCTGCCTCCCATCAGCCGCCTGACTCCCGCACAGGCAAAATTCCACTATCTGAGCGGCTATACCGCCAAAGTCGCCGGAACCGAACGCGGTCTCGGCAATGAACCGCAAGCGACATTCAGCGCGTGTTTCGGTCAGCCGTTTCTGCCGCTCCATCCAACGGAATATGCCCGTCTTCTCGGCGAGAAAATGGAACAGCACGATGCAACGGTTTGGCTGGTCAACACAGGTTGGACAGGAGGCGTGTTCGGTGTCGGAAGCCGCATGGACATCGCCCATACCCGCGCCATGCTCCATGCCGCCCTGAGTGGACAACTGGACACCGCAGAGTATCGCACCGATCCCGTATTCGGGATTCATGTGCCGACGACTGTCCCGAATGTGCCTTCCGAAGTCCTCGATCCGCGTGAAGCGTGGGAGGACAAAGCCGCCTATGACGCGCAAGCCCGCGAATTGGCGCAGTTGTTTGTCCAAAATTTTGATCTCTACAAAGACGCCGCCGCGCCCGACGTGATCGCCGCGATGCCGCAAATTTAGAAAGGGAGAAGGGGAGAATGGGAGAGGGGGAGAAAAAGAACCACAGGGGACACAGGGATAATTCACGGATTCCATTTCTGGATTTCGTTCGTGTTCTTATCTTTGGTTTTTTTCGTGTGTTTCGTGGATCAAAATTGCATTGGACTGTTCCCTGTTCCCTGTTCCCTGTTCTCTTTCTAATGCCGATGACCGCTTTTGCTCAAGTTCAATCGCCGCTGACATTGCCGCCGCCCGTCATGCGGGAGTTTCGAGCGGCTTGGGTGGCGTCGGTAGCGAACATTGATTTCCCCTCGAAAATGGGGCTGACGACAAGACAGCAAAAGGCGGAACTGCGGGCGATAATGGAGCGGGCGGCGGCGTTGAAACTTAATGCCATTATCTTGCAGATTCGTCCGGCGTGCGATGCCCTCTACGCCTCCAAACTCGAACCGTGGTCGGAGTATCTTTCGGGGCAGCAGGGCAAGGCTCCCAGTCCCTTTTATGATCCGCTGGCGTTTGCGATAGACGAGGCGCATAAGCGAGGCTTGGAACTGCACGCTTGGTTTAATCCTTATCGCGCCCGCCATTCGCTGGCGAAAAGCACGCTGGCGGATTCCCATCTCAGCAAGACGCAGCCCGAACTGGTCAAAACCTATGGCAAGCATCTCTGGCTCGATCCCGGCGAACCCAAAGTTCAGAAACACTCGCTGAACGTGATTCTCGATGTTGTGCGGCGTTACGACCTTGACGGCGTTCATGTAGACGATTACTTTTATCCCTATAAAGAGAGGGATGCGGGCGGGGCAATTATTGATTTCCCCGATGAACCGTCTTGGCAGAAATACGTCGGTTCGGGCGGAACGCTGACTCGTGACGATTGGCGGCGAAATAATGTTGATACGTTTATCGAGCGAATGTATAAGGCGGTCAAAGCCGAAAAGGTTTGGGTCAAGGTTGGTATCAGTCCGTTCGGAATTTATCGTCCGGGATTTCCCGCGCAAATCAAGGGATTCGATCAATACACCGAACTTTATGCCGACGCCCGCAAATGGCTCAATGAGGGCTGGCTGGATTATTGGACGCCCCAACTGTATTGGTCTATCGAGCAGACCGCGCAGAGTTTTCCGGTGCTGCTGAACTATTGGATCGAGCAAAATTTCAAGGGGCGGCACGTTTGGTCGGGGCTATACACCAGTCGAATCGGCGATGATACCGCGAAACCGTACTTGACGGAAGAGATCATTTATCAGATTAAAACAGCACGGGGATTTGCGGGTTCGGGCGGTCACGCACATTTCAGCATGAAGTGCCTGATGCAGAATCGCGGGCAGATCAATGAGAAATTAGCCGCCGACGTTTATGCTCAACCTGCGCTGATTCCTGCGTCGCCGTGGCTCGATGCAGCCCTGCCCGCTTTAGCACAAGTGATAGTCAAGGCGATACAGAAGGCAAAAGAGATTCGATTTTTGCTGCCAAATGAACAAAAGGCGTGGCTGTGGCGCGTCAGTTTTCTGATCGGCAAAAATTGGAATACACAGATGTTGCCGGGCAATACGACGAATTTGAGCGTGCCGAAAGCGGTAAGTTGGGTGCAGGTTGCCGCGATCAGCCGCACCGGAACCGAAGGGCAAGCCGTGACGCTCAAGGTGGAATGAGATAAAAATGAGTGATAGAATTGTTCAGACGAGCAAGTTTCTCAGCCTGATTTTGCGGCACAATCCACAGAAAATCGGGTTGAATTTAGACGCCAACGGCTGGGCGAATGTCGAAGAGTTGATCCGGTGTTCGCAGACGATTCATATCCAATTGTCGCGCCTCTTGATCGAGAAAGTGGTCGCCAATAACGACAAAAAACGGTTCGCGTTGAGTGAGGACGGGCAACGAATTCGCGCCGTTCAGGGGCATTCTATCGAAATCGAATTGGACTTGGAGCCGATGACGCCGCCCGACGTATTGTATCATGGGACTGCCACACGATTTTTGGATTCTATTCGGAAGCAGGGACTGCTCAAGGGCAATCGGCATCACGTTCATCTTTCCGGTGATGAGGAGACGGCAGAAACAGTCGGCAGTCGGCACGGCAAACCCGTCGTTTTGACGGTTATGGCGAGTGAGATGCACAATGCCGAATATGAGTTTTATCTTTCTGAAAACGGCGTCTATTTGACAGACGTGGTTCCGACAGAGTTCATTGACTTTCCGCTTGAATCGTGATAAATTGAGTGACGAGTAGGGACAATTCCTGTTTCTATGGATTTATCCTTGTACTGAAACAGAGAGAGGGACAAGACCAATGGGAATCGCAACAAAAGCACGGATGACGGAAGATGAATTCATGCGAATGCCGGATGATGGGCGTAAGTGGGAACTTGTCAATGGAGAACCAAAAGAAGTGGCAGCAGGAGTTGATCACGGCGCGATTGGCGCAAACATCGGTTATCTCTTCCGTCCGCATACACGCGGCAAAGGTGTACTTTGCGGTTCCGATGCAGGATTTCGTATGGCAAGCGGCAATATCCGCTGTCCCGATGTGTCTTATACCCGCAAAGAGCGACTGCCCGGCGGTGTTGCGCCGCAAGGTTTTGGAGATGCCGCACCTGACTTGTGTATCGAGATCATTTCTCCTTCCGAAGAAAACAGTGAGATGACACAGAAAATCAACGAGTATTTTGCTTCGGGAGCCGTGCAGGTGTGGCATTTGTTTCCGTTGGCAGAGAAGGCACGGGTATACAAATCGCCGACAGAATATCAGGATTTTGGGACGGAAGATGAAATTACGGGCGGTGCGGTACTGCCTGATTTCCGCTGTATTGTTTCGGAATTGTTCGATGACGAATAGACAGATTTGAGGCTGTGAAATGAGACTCGCGTTTCAACACAACGACGTGCTGACGGTTTTAGAAGCGGAACAAACGCCAGACGGGTTTCGTGTCCAATTGGAAGACGGTACGGAACACCGATTTGCGGCGAAGCGTCTTGCTGATGGCAGCGTTCAGATTGTGCAGACTGAAAACGGAGTCGAGCGAGTGTTACGGGTTCCAATAGCCCAAACCAAGCGCGGGATCGAAGTCGCTTTTGCCGGTCAATCGTACCTGCTCACATCCACTACCGAACGCAGAGCCAGCCAAGCACAGCAGACTTCTTCCGGCACGCTCAAGGCTCCAATGGTCGGCGTTGTGGCGGACGTTTTGGTATCGGAAGGGCAAACAGTCGAAGCGTATCAGTCGCTGCTCACGGTGGAAGCCATGAAGGTCATCGCGACGCTGGAAGCCCCGTTTGCCGGAACCGTTTCGCACCTATCCGCAGTGAAAGGACAGCGAGTCGCACACGGCGAAATTTTGGCGGAGGTAACGCCCCATGAGTGACAATTTCGTGCGTGTGGTGGAGGTCGGAGCGCGGGACGGCTTGCAGAATGAGCCGAAAATTGTCCCGACGGCGGACAAAGTGCGGTTTATCGAACTGCTTGCCAACGCGGGGTTTACGGAGGTTGAAGTCTCGTCGTTTGTCAGTCCCAAACGTGTGCCGCAACTTGCCGATGCCGCCGAAGTGTTTGCCGCCTTGAAACTGCGCCCCAACGTACGTTATACCGCGCTAGTTCCAAATCAAAAGGGATTGGAACGCGCCCTTGCCTCCCATGTCAAATCCATCGCCTTGTTCACGGCGGCAAGCGAAACATTCACCGAACGCAATATCGGCATGACAATCGCTGAATCGCTCCAAATCTTCCGCACCCTGATGCCCCAAGCCAAAACCGCCGAGTTGCGGGTTCGTGCTTATATTTCGATGGCGTTTCATTGTCCATATGAAGGCAAAATCGCGCCGGCGCAAGTTGTGCCTCTCGTTCAGGAATTGCTGGCGTTGGGCATAGATGAGATTTCGCTCGGCGATACCATCGGTCATGCAATCCCCGCAGAAGTCGCCGAACTTTCACACGCGCTGACTGAAATTTTACCCTTGTCGCAGTTCGCTTATCATTTCCACGATACCCAACGCACTGCGCTCGCCAACGTCGAACAGGCATTGAGCGGCGGCGTGCGGATTTTCGATTCAGCGGCAGGCGGATTGGGCGGCTGTCCGTTCGCGCCCGGAGCCTCCGGCAATCTCGCCACCGAAGAACTTCTCATCCTTCTCCACAATCGCGGCTATGAAACGGGCGTCATTCTCGCAAAAGTCGTGGAAGCCACCGAGTTTCTCAAGAAGAGTGTGGCACATTCAGCGTAGAATAGACTTCTTGCAAGAGTCGGGTAGAGATCACGTACCCGCCTGAAAAACAGAC